>CAZIHB010000265.1:0-4097 GCA_964538535.1 uncultured Hyphomicrobiales bacterium
TTATTCCTGCAATTGCAAATAAATTGTTTCTTAAACTCAAACATTTTATATATTTAGCCGGCTTTCCGCTTTATATGTGCTTCTGCCGTTCAGCATGGTAAGCATTACTTTTTCCCTGCTGATATTTCTGAAATAATCACTCGAGGGTGTGCCGCTTACTATGCACAAATCAGCCGGGCTTCCGGCTGAAATAATCCCACGGCCACTCTCTCCGAAAACTGTCCCCGGATTCGTGCAATATGCCTCGAGGGCTTCTTCGGGGCTTAGGGCTTCGCCATCAGCGCTAAACTCGTTGCCGCCTCGCTCCGCCAATCTCGTGACGAAAGTTTCAATCCCCCTGAGCGGCGACTCGCTTTCTATCGGGTAATCGGACCCGGCAAGGAGCAATATTCCCTTTCGCCTCAGGCTGTTCCACCTGTACGCGTTCGGAAGCCTTTCGCGGCCGAGCCTGCTTGGTGCCATCGTTCCCGCGTCTTTGTAAAAATGTACGGGTTGAACTGATGCAATCACGCCCAGCCCCTTTATCCTCGCCACGTCGCTTTCTATAATATTCTGGGCATGTTCCAGCCTGAGCACCGGCTTCTTGCCGAACCTGCGGCGTATTGCTTCGAAAGCATCAAGGCACTCGGTGGCTGCCCTGTCACCTATGGCGTGTATCGCCACTTCGAATCCCCGCTCGATCGCCGCGGCGGCCTTAACATATATTGCTTTAGCATCGAGAAGCAAAAGTCCGCTCTCGCGCGGATCATCGCTGTAGGGCTCGAATAGCGCGGCCCCGCGCGAGCCGAGTGCCCCGTCGGCATATAGTTTGATCCCGGCGGCATGGTATAAGCCATGCTCGAACGGCCCGGGGCACGCTTCTTCCCATTCCCCTTCCTGTGCCTGCAGGTATGACCTTACTCTCACCGGCAGCAGGTTTTCCTCTGCAAGCTCTTTATATGCTTCGTGATGTTCGGGAAAAACGTCCATGTCGTGAGTTTCGGTTATGCCTGATTCTGCAAGCCTGCTCAATGCAGAAATTATATCCTTCCTGATTTTATCTCTTCCCGGCCGCGGTATCAAGTCGCCTACGAGCTGCATGGCATTATCGATCAGTATCCCGGTTGGGCTGCCATCTTCGAATTTCAGAATGGCACCGCCGTCAATTTCACGGGTATTCGAGCTTATTCCCGCGATCTCCATGGCTTTTGAATTCACCCAGGCCGCGTGGCCGTCCACCCGGACAAGGTAAACCGGTGCGGTCGGAAACACTTCATCGAGTATTCGACAGTCGGGATATTTTCTGCCGGGCCATTCCTCCTGGTTCCACCCCCTTGCCGCTATCCACTGCCCCGCTGATGCCGGCAGGCGGCAAAGCCGGGAGATGCATTCCATTGGCGAACTTGTGCCCGCGAGCGGCACTCCCCCCAGCTCGTTGCCATATCCCGCCACATGGCCGTGGCAGTCAGCAAAACCCGGGAATGCCGTGGAATTTTCAAAATATGCGCTTTCACCGGCGTCAGAGTCAATTTTAACACCGCCCGAAAATTCTTTGAGGGATTCGATTCTCCCTTTGCGAATCACTATTTCGCCCTGAAAATATATACTCATGGCCGCGCCCTTCACCATGCATTATAAAAAAAGTCCGGGAAAAACTTCCCCGGACTGAGATTTCAAATTTATCAGGAAGAATACTAGTCAAGGTGAACAATCGCATCAACCGGGCATACGGAAACGCACTGAGGTTCGTCGAAATGACCTTTGCACTCAACACATTTCGATGGATCGATAATGGACTGTGTGTCGCCTTCGGAAATAGCTTGAACTGGACATTCCGGTTCGCAAGCGCCACAAAGGATGCATTCTTCGGTTACTTTGTAAGCCATGTTATCTGTCTCCACAAATAATTTGAATTAAAATTAAAGATTTTAATTATAACATCAATCAAATCAGCATATTATAACTAACAATCAAAATTAACGAAATTCTCTCAAAGTCAAAAAAGAAATACAAACAATTTTCCGCATTTATTTTTCTGCCCCATGCCGGCAAAATTGCTCCCGGGCTGTCAGACTTTCGCTCCAAGAAACGAATTCAGCACATGCCTGAAAAAAAGGTGTTTGTTATAGCATTTAGCTCCGAAATTCCCCTTGCCTGCAAGGGAAAGCACACGCCACACTCCGGACTGAAAGCCGTTCTGAAGTATTGATAAATACTTGTAGATATGGCAATACGGCCTCGAATTATGCTTCCTGACGAAAAGCATTTTCGATTTTGCCATCATGCTGATTGTCTGCTCAAGCGGTGCCTTGGATGTGCTTCCGCCACGAAAATGAGTGACGGTGCACGTCGGGAGGAACATCACAAGAAAGCCCGAAATATATACCCTGTAGCAAAAATCCGCTTCCTCCGAGAAAAAGAAAAAATCCTCGTCGAAGCCGTTCACCCTTTCATAGGCCCGGCGCCTCAATGCAAGGACTCCACCGTCCACGTATTCAACTTCCCTCGGATACTTATCTATTCTGATTTTCTTCCATAGTGCTTTTCTGATTCCTCTATGCAGCGAGGAGAGGAAGAACAAATCCTTCAGCGTTGACTTCATGCCGGGAATATCTCCATAGCTGTATTCCCAGCCGCCGTGGCCATAGACCTGCTGCGGCCCGACGACCCCGACTTCCTCGTATTTCTCGAGAAACTCGACCAAGGCCCTGATTGTACCCGGATGAAAGACAACATCGGCATTGCTTACTATAGCGTAATCCTCACTTCCCGCTGCCATGCCGATATTGACAGCTGCCGCGTAGCCGAGGTTTTTCCGGTTCCGTATGATCCTGATACCTGGATATGCCCCGGAGATACTGCTTACCGTCTCATCCGTGGAAGCGTTATCCACAACGATTATATTCAGGCTCTCACCGGGGCAGGTCTCGTAGATAGATTTGATGCAGCCAAGGGCATACTCGGGACAATTGTAAGTGATTATTATTATATCGATCTTCATATCCGTGCAGAAAGCAGCCTAAAAAATTGTCAAATTGATAAATCGTGATATTTTTTAATATAAGCAAAATTCCGGTGCCTTTTACCTGAATTATTGGTGCACGGCGTTTTTTTTCCGATTCTTGATCAAATCGCGAATTTCCGTCAGCATTGACTTTTCCTTCTCATCGAGATTCTCGGGCAGTTTCGCCACGAGCTTAATGTAAAGGTCGCCCCTTTGCTCCCGCGAGCCGTAAACAGGCATCCCCTGCCCGGTGAGTTTCAGCACTTTGCCGGACTGGGACTCGGGCGGAATGGTAATTTTCAGGGTTCCGCCGAAAGTTGAAATTTTCGCGCTTCCCCCGAGCAGCATCGTGAAGAGGTCGATATAAGCATCAACGAAAAGATCGTTGCCCTTGCGTTCAACTTTTGAATGCTTTTTCACGCTGATTTTCAGCATAAGGTCTCCGCTGGGGCCTCCCGATGCGCCCGGACTCCCTTTCCCCGGCAATTTCAGAACATGCCCGTCGGCAGTGCCCGGCTTGATTTTCAGCTCAATTTTCTGATTATCGGCCATAAATTGCTTAACGGCACCCTTGTAGGCCTCGTCAAGAGTAATTTCAAGTTCTGCTTCCGCGTCTTCCCCCCTTTTGGGCGGCCGCCTGAATCCCTGCTGCTGCCTGTATTCCTGCTGCCTGCCGCTTTTGAATCCCTGAGCACCGCCGAATATCCTTTCGAAGAAATCGGAAAGCCCGCCGCCCGAGCTGAAAAAATCGCCGACTGTCTGCCCGCCTGTCCTTCTGGAGGCTCCGCCCTGCCCGGAGAACCACTCCGACCAGTTGAAATCGTTGGAGTCGCCGCCGCTCTGCCGGTGATTGTTCCATGTGGAGCCGAGATTGTCATATTTCCGGCGTTTTTCAGTGTCGGAGAGCACTTCGTAGGCTTCGCTCACTTCCTTGAATTTATTCTCGTACTCCTTCGATCCCTTGTTGGCATCAGGATGGTATTTCCTTGCAAGCTTACGGTAAGCCTTTTTAATTTCATCAATCGAGGCAGATTTTTCAACCCCGAGCACTTTATAATAATCCTTGAATTCCATTCCAGAACTGAAATATAAAATATTAAAAAAATACACGGTG
>CAZIHB010000266.1:0-4091 GCA_964538535.1 uncultured Hyphomicrobiales bacterium
GAGGCAGCTCACGCTGCCCCGAGGCGGCAATTTATCTGGGACCGGTGTTGCCACGGGCCTCAAGCAGCCTACCCAAACGCGGTGAATTTCTCGAACAGAAAAATTCGGCAGGACGAACAACCCTGCAATCGCGAGCGATTCCGCGTTCCTATTTGGCCTTGCACCACACGGGGTTTGCCAAGCCGCCGCGGTCACCCGCGGCGCTGGTGGGCTCTTACCCCACCGTTTCACCCTTGCCTTGTTGCCAAGGCGGTTTGCTTTCTGTTGCACTGTCCGTCAGCTTGCCTGCATTGCGGCGGGCTCGCTGCCTTCGCGTTACGAAGCGTGTCGTTCTGTGGAGTTCGGACTTTCCTCATGATGAGCTCACTACCGTGGCTCTTCACGCAGCCGCCCGCTTTCCCTCGAAATAAAGCTATAAAAGAACTTGATTGTCTGGTGGAAATTAATTAATACCAACCACTAAAAAAAAAAGAAAATTCCTCTTTGCACGAAAAAAAATCAAGAACTACTTTTCAAGAGACATCATTAAAGCACAATTATTGTCAAAAAATAATCAGCCGCGGGATAAAAAAAGCCCGGCCGGTATTTATTTTTTTTCAACTATAAAGTTTCTATGACGTCGTCGTCCACCATGAAGTCCTCGGGCATTAGTATTCTGCCGCAATTCTCGCAGAGGAAGATTGTCTCGGTATTGTTCCTGATTTCCACGATCTTCTGGGGCGGCACCGCGCTGAAACAGCCTGTGCAGCTGTTCTTTCTGAGGCATACTGCCGCGTCGCTGATCACTCTGCGTATCCTTTCGTATTCCTCGAGAAAGTCTTCCCTGATACCCGGAAGAACTTTGATCCTTTTTTGCCTGAGGTAGTTCAGTTCATCGTTCTGTTCACCGGTGACGGCTTCCATCTCCTGTTTTTTCTCCTCATGGTCGAACTGGGCCTTGGCCTGTGCCACGAGCTGATTATCGAGGATTCCCTTCAGATTCTCCAGTTTGATGCCTTCGGATCTGAGGCTGTCCGAAAGTCTCAGGTGCTCGGTGCGAATGGTTTCCAATTCTTTGGTAATTGCATCGAACTCTTTATTGTTGCGGACAAGGAACTGCTGCTTCGCCAGTTGCTCTTCTTTGTCCTTGAGCTCGACGAGAGTCACTTTTGTGGTAGAACAAAAATTCTTAATCTCTTCTATGATATTTTTCGTTTCTTCAACCATTTTAGAGGCATTGCTGTAGGCTTCTTCTTTCTGCTTCACGACGACAGGCAGGTCGCCAAAATCTTCGTTGAGCTCGTCGAGCCTCTGATCGATAAACGCTAATGCCGCTAAGTTTTGAAGTTGTGATTCCATGGGATTCTACACCGGATTATTTTGAACAGTTGACAAATAATTTTTTTGTTTCAGCATGTATTCCTGCCGGGCAGGATGATAGCTTACCGGGTTCGTGAGCACCCTTGAGACGGCAATATCGAGAGCGGAATCAGGAGGCAGGGCTTCGTGTATCAGGTGCGCGATGCCGCGGGGCACGAACTGCTCCATCTCGTAGTGGCCGGGGTCGATTAATGCCATTTTCCCTTTGACCGAGTGAAACGTGTGGTAAGTTATATCTGCTGTGATGAACGCGTCGGCACCGCACTCCAGGGCCCTGTCAATAAAGGAGCCCCCGCTGCCGCCGACGATTGCAATTTTTTCTAAAAGTTCTTTCCTGCCGGTTGTATAGCGCACCGGCGACATGCACACCGATGAAACTCTTGAAACGAGTTCTCCGAGGTTGATGGGGCTTTCTGCCGAGGCTATGATGCCCATTCCGTGATTGTCGTGTTCTTTGTCCGGTTCGAGAAAGCCGATAGTTCGAAGCCCAAGCTTATCAGCAAGTATTCTGCTGGTGCCGAATTCATATGCATCGAAAAGAGTGTGAACGGATATGACTGCAATCGAGTGCATTATGGCCTTCGTGGCCAGCCTTCCGACCCTGTCCGCGTCGCTGATTTCTTTCAGAGGATAATAGATGAGGGGGTGAAATGCAACTATACAGTCTCTTTCGAGTCTGGCGGCTTCTTCAATCACTTCGTCGGTCAGCTCGAGAGCTACAAGTATCTTTGATATTTCCCGGCGCCCGCTTTGTATCTGAAGCCCTGTTCGATCTCCTGCCATTGCCGTGCCGGAGGGCAGGCGGCTTTCGATCAGTTCTGATAGTTGCTCTAATCGCATTGATTACTTCAAATGCCAATATTTCAAATGTAACTGTTTGCTCGTTGTATCGGCCACAATTTGTAAAATTAGCAAAGTTTACTTTTTATTGCAATTTAAACAATTTAATATACTTTCGTTTCCAAAGTTTTTATATTTTTATGCCGTATATGTTCCTTCATTTATATTGCCGGGAAATCTGATGCTTTTCATCCGTGTGTTAACCTGTTCTGCCTGTTTGTTGTTCCTGAGCCTGGCGTTGCTTTGCGCGGGGCAGGGCGAAGATTCGAAAGTGTATGAAATCAAAGACTCAGCATATATTTTTAAGCCGGTGAAGCCTATAACAACATATCAGGCAAAGAAAGGGCAGATCTCTGATGCCTGGGGCATTGACCTGCTCTTTTCCGACCACGGTTTCGGCCTCGGGACTTTCTACCAGAAGTATTTCAACGACAAAATGCTCGGCTTTGTCAGCCTCTATGCTTCCGGAGCTCACAACACCGACGAGTTCGAATCGTGGGATCCCGTTAAGGGAGAGTGGGTGGTGCCGAACAAGATCAACAGGATCTACATGTTTCCCACAATGTGCGGCGTGCAGTATTTCGTACTTAAGGATAAGCTTGCCGAATCGTTCAGGCCTTTCGTCAGTGCCGGAGCCGGCCCGACTTTGATCGTTGCCACTCCCTACAGCAAGGATTGGTTCGAGTCCTTCAATTATGCCAAGTCCTACATGCGCTTCGGGGGATTCATCGGGCTGGGTTCCTATTTCGGCAGCCTCGTGGGGCCGCTCATAGGTGTGAACGCCCGGTACTACTACATTCCATTCGGCGGGAAGGGGCTTGAGAGCATAAAGGACTACCCGATCAAAAATTTCGGCGGGGTGTTTCTTTCGCTCAGCCTTGGCACCAGCTGGTGACCTCAGCCCTGGCAAAGGTGCTCGATAACTACCCTGATTCCGATCCCGATCAGCACGATGCCGCCCCAGAAAGCCGCTTTTTTGCCCAGCACGGATGATGCCCGCTCACCTATAAGCATACCCGTGAGAGTCATGGCTGCTGCCACGATGCCGATAATAATCGAGGGTATAATGATTTTTTGCCTCATGAGCCCGATGCCGAAGCCGACAGCGAGAGCGTCGAGGCTTGTTGCAACAGATAGCACCACGAGCTTGATTCCTCTCGTGATGTCTTCATTTATTCCATTTTCGTCACCCGCGCGGGAGTCTTTTATCATTTTCGAACCGATGGCGGCAAGAATTGCAAAAACCGCCCAGTGATCAACTGCAGCTATGTATTTTTCGATGCTCGCACCGGCCAGCCAGCCGAGCACCGGCATCATGAACTGGAAGAAGCCGAAATGAAAAGACAGCCTGAACCTCTGGCGGGGGGTGGTTTTCTCGAGCCAGGCGCCCGCGGCAACGGCAACGCTGAATGCATCAATCCCGAGAACAAAAGCGATGGCGAGAGTGTTGATATAATCCATCAGTTTTCCTTGCCGGCCGTGTTGCTGCCGTTATTGCGCGATGCGGACTTCATGAGCCCGGCCGCCCGGCGCGCCTGAATTGTGAAAGTTTCGAGCCTGGCCTCGGTCACCTGCGGATAAGTGTTGCCGTCCGTCTCGATCGTAAGGAACGGGATTTTTGTGCTGTCGTCAAATATTTGATTCATTTTAAAAGCCGGGTTATAGATCCTCTTTGCCTCGGTTTTGCATTTCACGTTCATCTCTGGCACAGAAACAGCCTCGGTGAGCCTTGTCGGCATGCACCCGAACGGGCCGATATTAATTATCCCGCAATATTTTTCCAATCCCTCGTGGAGCGAGATCCCGAGTGTGATGCCGGGCTCTCCCTTGTAGTCGAGCGGGATGATGTGTTTGCTGTGTTTCATGATTGGCTCGATCTCGGTCCTGCAGTA
>CAZIHB010000267.1:0-4071 GCA_964538535.1 uncultured Hyphomicrobiales bacterium
CCCTTCTTTTCTTTTTCGGCTTTTCCGGCTGCTGTTTCTCGCCTTCCGGCACCTGTGGTTCTGCCATAATCAACACGTCACTGATATTTTCAACATTGTTCCTTACTAAATTATCGGCATCCTGCGCAAAAACCTTATTGTCCCGGTAATATAATCACGAAAATCATGCCAACAATTGTTTGTCATTACCGCCAGGGCACCTTTCCCCGCCCCGCAGCCCCATATTACCGCCCTCACGTTATTCACTGCCCCTGCGCTGCCCGATGGTTCATCTTCATTGTCCTTGCCCGGCCCTGCACCCGCCTGCATGGATAATAACCACACCGGTGCTTTTTCTTGGTTATTATTATCCATATTCATAACTTACAAAAAGTATCCGCTAACTCCAACTTTTGTTGTTCAGGCAGTATTTCCGGCAATTCCGGGGGAGGGTTCATATGCGTGCAATATCATGGATTTCTTTAATGGCGATAGCCGCCTTCAGCGTGCTGCGTGCCTCCGGGCCGCTGATAGATTCGGACATGACGATCGAATCGGCGCTTGCCGGGACTAAAGCCCCGAAAAGCATCACGAGCTGCCTCAGGCTTGTCAATGTTGAGTATTACTCGCTCGATGGCAGGCTGCACCGCGGGCAGCTGCTCCTGCATAAAGATGCCGTGCGCGATGTCCGTGAAATTTTCGACTCGCTCAAGGCGTGGAAATTTCCCGTGGCAAAAGCCATACCGATATCAAAATACGGGTGGAGCGACGAGGCCTCGATGAAGGACAACAACACGTCATCCTTCTGCTACCGCGCCGTAGCGGGCACCAAGCGGCTATCCCGCCACGCTTACGGAAAGGCCGTTGATATTAACCCGTTTTTTAATCCCGTGGTTCACACGTCAGGCAGAATATCCCCCAAGGGAGCGCGCTACAGGCCCGGCTATCCCGGCACTTTCGATGCCGCGCACCCCGCCGTGCGGGAGTTCCTGAAAAGAGGCTGGCGCTGGGGCGGCTCTTGGAAGGATATGCACGACAATCACCACTTCGACATGGGATTATCGAATTGAACTTCTGATTTTATTTATCAATACAGGTGTTCACGTTAAGCATTCGGCACTTCTATCCATCCGGCGGAAGAGTATTCGCTGTAATCGGAACTTTCCATACGAACCTGCCCACTCCGATACCCCGTCAAACGCCTGTAATTTCCTCGCGAAGCTTTTTGCTCAGCGAGCCGAACACAAGCTCGTAGGAGTGAGTTACAAGTTCGTAAATCAGCTCGTCGGGAGCATCGGAATCGAAAAATACTGTGTTCCACATTTTCTTATTCATGTGATAGCCCGGCACTATGCCCTCGTATTGCTCCCGAAGCTCAACGGCCCGCTCGGGGTCGCACTTCAAGTTGGCGCGCCGAGGCAAGTCCTCAAGGTCCGTCAGGGCAAATATCTTGCCCCCCACCCTGAAGCAAAGAGTTGTCTCATCGAATGGAAAGTCCTCGGTGGCACCTTTCATGCTCAGGCATCTTTCCATGAAATTATCGATTGTCATATCAGATCCCGTTCTCAATGTTCTCTTTATAATACAATTGTTGGCCCTTCATATCGAAAGCGCACAGGCAGCCGCCGCCCTTCATGATCCTGCCATAGACGCAGCCGCCGTCCAGCATTATTATATTGCTCGCGAAGCTCTCCACCACCCTCTCGAGCGATATCGGGGTGTGGCCGACAATCAGCTTCCTGCCGCGAGTCTTCGAGAAGTCAACCACTCCGCTCCGCTGCCACAGCATCGCGGATTTATCCTCAAACGGGTCGGGAATGGCAAAATTCAGGCCGCCATGCACGAGTATGTAATCATTCAGCTCGACGTAATAGGGCATCCGGCGGAAGAAGTCCAGGTATTCCTCCGGCATCCTCGCCGCCGAAAACACGTTGAAGCTTTTCAACGTGGCATAGCCGCCATTGGCCGTCACCCAGCTGTCGAAGTAATATCCCGAGTCTATGCTTTTCAAGAGCATCTCCTCGTGGTTGCCCATGAGAGTCGTCAGGCTGTAGCCCTCAAGCTGCAGCTTCATTATGTAGTCTATCAGGGGCTTCACCTCCGGCCCCCTGTCTATATAGTCACCCAGGAGGTAGATCTCATCATCCTTTTCAGGTACAAGAATTTCTTCCAGCAGGAACCGGAACGTCCTCAGGCATCCGTGTATGTCTCCTATCGCGATAGCTCTCGCAGAATTGCCCATCACCACTTGCCACAGTTTATTTCAAATATCGCGGCTCACGCCTTCCCACCGGAAGAATGCTGGCCAAGCGGCTGCCCCCGCTCCGGCGCCGTCAGAACATTGCTTCGCCCGGCTAATTTAAATAAAATTGTTCTTGCCCGCTTATTACTATTTTCTATTTTTTACGTAAATTGGTTTTTGTTTTTGAACATTATAATCAATCTAAGACAAGATAAGAATGAGCGACAAGTACGAAGCCGTAATTGGGCTGGAGGTTCATGCCCAACTTCTGACAAAAAGCAAAGCATTCTGCGCGTGCTCAACTGAATACGGCAACCTGCCAAACACGAACACGTGCCCGGTCTGCCTTGGCCACCCGGGTGCTCTCCCCGTATTGAACAAAAATCTCGTTGAATACATTTTGAAAATGGGGCACGCGACAAACTGCAAGATTCGCCCCGTTTCCACTTTCGCCCGAAAAAACTATTTCTATCCCGACCTGCCGAAAGGATACCAGATCTCGCAGTATGAAGACCCAATCTGCTATGCCGGGCATATCGAAATCGAGATGGAAGACGGATCGAGGAAAAAAATCGGGATCACACGCATACACATGGAAGAAGACGCGGGCAAATCCATTCACGATCTGGATATCGACACTCTCGTCGATCTCAACCGCTGCGGCGTGCCGCTCATCGAGATCGTGAGCGAACCAGACATCCGATCCGCCTCCGAGGCATATAACTACCTGATGCAGATCCGCCAGTACGTGATGTATCTCGGAGTTTGCACAGGCAACATGGAGGAAGGCGCGCTTCGCTGCGATGCCAATGTCTCGGTGCGCCTCGCGGGAGACGGCTTCGGAACGAAGACCGAGGTGAAAAATCTGAATTCATTCCGCAACGTGGAAAAAGCCATTGAATATGAGATACGCCGGCAGATTGAATTGATCGAATCGGGCGGCGAAGTGCAGCACGAAACGAGGCAGTGGGACGCCGCCAACCAGGAGACAAAAGTCATGCGGTCCAAAGAGCTGGCGAACGACTACAGGTACTTCCCCGAGCCGGACCTGCTGAAAGTGCACGTCACGAAAGAATGGTCCGACAGAGTGGCGAAATCTCTTCCCGAGCTGCCGCTGAAAAGGAAGGACAGGCTCGTGGCCGATTACGGCATTCCGGCCTATGATGCCGGCATTTTCACGGACGACCGCGCGCTTGCCGACTATTACGAGGCCGCGTGCTCATTCCTCAAAACAAGGAACGAGAAAGGGTATAAACTTGTCAGCAACTGGGTGATGACCGAGGTGCTGCGCGTCGTATCTGAGAAAAAGCTGAAAATCGACGAGTTTTCGGTCAAGCCCGCGATGATAGCCGAGCTCGTGGATTTATACGCCACCGATAAGATTTCGAGCAAGATAGCAAAGGATGTATTTGCCGAAATGCTCGAGACCGGCCAAAGCGCAGCTCATATCGTCAAAACTAAGGGGCTGATTCAGAATTCGGACACGGAATTCATCGATGCACTCGTGAAAGAAGTTATAGCCGCCAACCCCGAGAGCGTGGAAAAATATAAATCGGGCCGCACGAACGTGCTGGGCTTCTTCGTGGGCGCAGTGCTGAAGGCATCGAAGGGCAAGGCCAACCCGAAGATAGTCACGGAGCTCGTCACGAAGTATCTGAATGAGTAAATTATTTATTCTATTTTGAATATTAATAATAATCTGACCGCGGGGCTGTTTCAGTTTGGATGAATTGAGACAGCCCCGTTTTCCAGCCCGTGCGAAAAGTATCAATTATTGCAATAAAGTAGTGCCCCCTTTTTTTATCGGCGGCCAACCCCGAAGGGGTGAAATGATTGTAGCCGCGTTTTTT
>CAZIHB010000268.1:0-4054 GCA_964538535.1 uncultured Hyphomicrobiales bacterium
CTCGATCGGAATCTCTTTCAAGTTCACACCATAAAGAGACTCAATGGCAAGGAAGAGGCCTATCTTGTGCACCGCGGCGCGAAATTCCTCGCGGCCGGTGGCCTTGCTTCTCAAAATTGACAAATTATGCTCTACGATAGGGTGGTCAAGCAATTTTATCATATTATACCTGCAGAAAATGAATAAAAAAAGACAAAGTTAAATTAAATCTGAAATTGATGCCGGATGAATAGCGCGGCCGGCTTAAATGTGATTCGTCACGAACATAATACCTGTAACGGAGCTAACCTGAAGGCGCCCCCGGCTGTCCGTGTCTATGCTCAATTCCTGTATCCAGAAAGCAACCCTGCCATCCTGCGACTTCAGGAAAAATTCCTGAGGTTCGAGGCTGCTCCCCTTGTCCCTCGAGTTAATTAACGAGTGGCAGGGCTTTATCACGGGCAGCGCCCATTCCTTTTCGCCCGAGTTAATAATAATGGCAAGATTGTCCGGGCTGTACGTGAATTTAAAGTACGCCCGTCCGGTGCTAAGTCCGTAGCGGCTGAATTTCAGTGTGTCGAGGCGGTCGTATTTAAAGATTGTTGAATAGGCGAATCCGGAAATGTTGACCGGCAGGTACGACGTGCTGTTGGCATACGAGAAATAGTAATGCCTCGAGTTCTTCAGCTCTGTTTCTTCAGAGATGTTCAGGGCCGAGGCGAATGAATAATCTGATTTTATCGTGTCGGCCTTCAGGTTAATGGCCAGGTCATTTTTCATAATATCGGAAAGATAGACGCTGCCGCCCGTTTGCCTTATATATTTTGCGATGGAAATAAAGCGGTCGTAATCCTTTTTCTTAAGCGTGGTTTGCGTGCCCGAATGGAAGTTGCCGACAATACCGAACTTCCGCGCGTAGTCAACGAATTTTCCTCTCTGGCTCTCGAGCGAGACATTCCACACGTTCCACGGGCCGATAGTGGCAAGCAGGGCAAAAACCGCGAAGCTGAGCGGCATCACCTTGATATTTTTTCTCTCGGAGATGAGAAAATGCGCAGTGAGCAAAGTCAGCCACAATGTCAGGGCGATCAGGTAGTACCGCGGGTGAGTGATGCCATAGTCCCAGATCCTCCTTGTCACGGCGATCCATAGAAGCACAAGGATCGGAGCGAGAGCCGCGAACAGGCCCTTGAAGAAGAGCGCCACCGCCCGGCCGGAGGTGCTGCTGACGGGAAAGACGAGGAGGTAGGCAAATATTCCGATGGCGGAAAATGCGATTATCAGCCCGGACACCCAGCCGCTCGGAAGCTCCCAGTTGATGATTATGCGCGCAGCGTATAAATAGAGAATGACAAGATAAACAGCTGACAAGGGGAGCAGCACGTAGCAGGCGAAGAGCTTCAGGCCCCGGGGATAAGATATTTCCTCCGCGGCTGAATCATCTCTGATCGAGGGTACGCCGGCGAGAAAGAAAAGGGTGGAGAAAACGCCGCCGATCATGATATTAACCTCGGTGAAGACCTTAGGATGAATCTTCACGCCAAGCAGGTTGTCGATCCCGTTCATCGCCAGGTCGATCCCGCCAATCAGCACTGCAGTGAAAAGCGCGGCCTGGAGCAGGCGCAGGAAAATTGTTTTGTTGAACTCCCAGAATTGAGGTTCGGTGCCGCGGCGCGAGAATCCTGCAAAGGAGACAAGAAGGTGAGAAATTATGAAAAAAAGCAAAGTGTCAAAAATGTCCTTGCTGTCGCGCGGGTTGAAGCCGAGATAGAGCAGGGCAAGCGGGATGAAGCCCGTAAGCGTGACGGCGAAGGCTGCTGCCCGGCCCATTTTTTTGCTTTCAGCGAAGAGGCTGAGCGCGAGGAAGAGCGAGATGCCGAGCGCGAGAAATATGGAAAGCCTGATAAGCCAGAATGACTTATCGACATTGCAATCCAATTGAACGGCAAGGCAGAGGGCGGCCGATGCTGCCACGGAAGAGGCCGAGGCAAGCGGAAATCGTTTGAAAACGCCTGCCGCACGGTCAATTAATTGCCTGAAGGAAATTACTTTCATGCTGCACCTATTTTAGTTCAACAACTTCAATTTCTTCCAGCGTGTCGGGATTAAGCACCCTGAGTCTTACCTTCCTGCCATTTATATCGAACAGGCAGAGTGCATATTGTGTCGAGAAAAGCTTAACGGCGTCTTTCCATTTCGTCTGTTCACGCGTGTAGTAGGGGGCACCGGCCGAACCGTTTGTAATCTGCAGGAAATGCCTGCCAAGGCTCAGCTTTTCGGGCTTGTAGCTGTCGGGATAAATATCTGTTCCGGGCGCGAGGTCCAGCCTGCAGTAGTTATGCTCGTCGCCGGTGAGGAAGGCCACCGTTTTCGTGCTTTTATTTACAATAAGATCCAGCAGCTCGTCTCTCCGCTCGATTATTCCTTTCTGAGCGGGCTTGCCGCTAATATAGGGCTGGACGGAGTTATCCCCGCCGCACCACATATCGTCCGAGACGTGGCCGCCGTTGGGCAGGGCGGGAGTGTGGGAGGTAACGAACACGTGATCGATGTTTTTGTCGGATTCATATTTTTTTAGCATGCCCGCAAGCCATTCAAGCTGCTTATCCATGATATAAGCGTGTGGATTGCCCCCGATGTTTTTTACTCCCCCGGTTGAAGTGGTGAAGAGATAATTCGAGTTCAGGACAATGACTGCCACGTTGTCGTAAGTATAAGTGTAAACGTTTTCTTTATATGGCGGGAAGTCCTTTCGATCAGGGTTGGGATCGAGAGCCGAGCCGTCTTCGCTTTCAGAGCCGTTGGCGAAATTGCAGAAATTATCGGCAAAGGCGGCCTCGGCTGAATTTTCGGCAAATGGAAAGGCATCGACGGCGACGCCGTATTCCGATCCGTCATCGAAAAGCCGCTCGAGAATTTCATGATTGCCCATGCCGCAGTAATAAGGCACGTATCCGGCAAATGGCTCCACGGCCCGCTTCCAATTGGCATACTGCAGATCGAGCTCGGCCCTGCTCGTGATATAGCCGTTCACGAGATCGCCGGTGAACTGGATGAACGCAGCGTCGTTCCGCGCGGCGAGCGCGGCGATTCTCTTCATGATGTAGGCATTCGTGCCGAAAATATTTCTTTCGCCGCCACCCTGGCCGTTTCGGCAGTCGGAAGCATAGCCGAATGTGAATTTCTTTCGCGCGCCCGGGCGTGGAGCAGTTTTCAGGGTCCGCTCCACTTCTATGCCGTCAGCTTTCACGATATACTTGTAGTTTGTGGCGGGCTTAAGCCCGGTGACTGCAATCTCGAAATTCGAGCATATGGATGGCCCCTGCCATTTCTTTCCGGCAATCTCCACTGAGGCATCAGCGATCTTCAGCGTCTTGAACGAGATGACTGCGCTCGTGTCCGTCAGGCAATTGACAAACGGCCCCTCGCAGATTGTGTTCTGCACCCTGAATTTCCCGTCGTGGAGGATGTCGAGCTTCCCGTCATAGACTATGCTTCCTTCCTGATTGGCCACCCTGTATCCCAGGCGCAGCCTGCCGCTTTTCTCCCACCCGGCGATGTCGTGATTGCCGCCGAGAGTGCCGCGAATGTTAATATATGCCGACCCATTCTCGATTTTTATGTTTTTACCGAGGAAGACCGGATACGCGTATTTTGAGCCGTCATCGGGCATGATGCCGTAATAGAGCCTACCGGAGAACCCCCTTGGGCCGAGATCAAGCAAGATGCCGTTCTCGTCGCCGGTGGGCAGCGTGCGGAACTGATCAAGGGTGTATTGTGCAGGCAGTTTTTTCTCCGGATAAGTCAGATTATTTTTCTTGTCGCGGATGTAAAGCTTCCCGCCGATAGTCTCCATGTTCGAAAAGACATCGGGTACTTGCCCTTCCTGCGCGTCCGCCCTGCCCGAAAAAGAACAGGCCGCGAGCATGAATGCCGCGGCCGGGATTACTATTTTTTTTATTTTCTGCATGGCTTACTCCTATTTATCAAGAGCCTGGTATAGTTCCTCGAGTTTCGGGGTGAGGATAATTTCCGTTCTCCTGTTTTTTGCCCATGCCTCCGGCGTGCCGGCGGA
>CAZIHB010000269.1:0-4043 GCA_964538535.1 uncultured Hyphomicrobiales bacterium
ATAATTAAGCGATGCTATAAATAAATAATATGCACTAGGATTTCTTCTTTTTTCCGGTGATTCATTTTATTACACGCCTCAACAAACAAAAAAAAGCCCCGGACGCTTGCCCGAGGCTTTTGAAAATTGATTCTACTCATTTAAAACTGATTCAGCATCCTGACGTCGTTTTCGTAGAGCAGGCGTATATCGTTGATGTTCGTCTTCAGCAGCGTTACGCGCTCGATGCCGAAGCCAAATGCATAGCCCGTGTATATTTCCGGGTCGATGCCGCCCGCGCGGAGAACGTTCGGGTGAACCATGCCGCACCCGGCTATCTCCAGCCAGCCTGAGCCCTTGCAGATCCGGCAGCCATCGCCCCCGCAGAGGAAGCAGGATATATCTATCTCGGCGCTTGGCTCCGTGAACGGGAAGAAGGACGGCCTGAAGCGGAACCTGGAGTTCTCGCCATACATTCTGCGCGCGAAAGTCATCATAGTGGCCTTCAGCTCGGCGAAAGTAACATTTTTATCGATGTAGAGCCCTTCTATCTGATGAAATTCAGCCAGCGACCTGGCGCTTATCGCCTCGTTCCTGAACACCCTGCCCGGCATGATGCTCCTGATCGGCGGCTTCATGCTCTGCATCAGACGTATCTGAACCGGCGACGTGTGCGTGCGGAGCAGCACGTTTTCTTCCTTGTCGGACTTGATGAAGAAAGTGTCCTGCATATCGCGCGCGGGGTGGTCCGGCGGGAAATTGAGCGCGTCGAAATTGTGATAATCGTCCTCGATCTCGGGGCCTTCCGCGATGGAAAATCCCATGCTCTCGAACACCTGAACCATCTGATCCATAACGATGTGCACGGGGTAGACGGTGCCCCTCGGCGCGCGCCTGCCCGGCAGAGTAAGATCGAGATCCGGCGAGGCTTCACCGGCAGATTCAAATTTTTCTTTCAAAGCCTTGAATTCAGTTTCGGCAAAGTTCCTGAGCACGTTAAGCTCTTTGCCCAGCGTGGGTTTAATATCGACGGGCGCTGTTTTCATCCTGTCGAACAACGACTGCACGGCTCCCTTCCTGACGAGAAAATCCATGCGGAACTTCTCGAGCTGCTCGCTTGTGGATACCTCTTTGAGGCGTGCCTCGAGGTTTTCCCTGAGGGATTTTATTTCTTTAAGCATTAGCTTATCCCTATATATTACAGTATCAATTTTTTCCGGTTTTCTTCCATTCCGGACTATATCTCGTGCTTTCGCGCGAGGCTTATAAATCGGTTTCACCCGATAAGGCAAATTAAGCAATAAATTACTGAGGTGAAACGAGATTTTATCTTAGTTAGCCTTTGATTTAACTAACGGGGCGTTGCTAATTAGAATATTCGTGGTCATCTGTTAAAATTTTCTTTGAGGTAATGCGACATTAGAAGTATATTGTGAATGGTGTGGCGATGGGTGATATTAGGTAATTAATCAGGTGCGGTGAGCGTTGGAAAGTACTCAAAAAATCAATGTGCTGATAGTTGACGACCACCAGATGTCATCACTTGGCACGAAAGCGATGCTGATGCCCGATGAGAGCATAGTTGTGGCGGGCATAGCAAGGAATGGGCTGGAGGCGCTCGACATGCTCGCCACCCGCCCGGTGGATATAGTGCTGCTCGATGTGCTGATGCCGGGCATGGACGGGTTCGAGACGCTTGCCGTCATAAAGAAGAAATTCCCGCGTGTGAAAGTCATCATGCTCACTGCCGCTGAGAACAAAGAAACGATAGCCCGGGTTGTTTCCATGAAAGCTGAAGGGTTCGTGTTCAAGGACGTCATGGACGAGGAGCTGATCAAGGCCGTTCACAAGGTGTTCAACGGCGACTATCATTATAATATGCGGGTTTTCGACGTTATTCTTTCTGATATGTCCAACACGGCAACGCCGGCGCGGAAAAGCGGTACAGACGTGCCCGATGGGGAAAAGGCACCCGGCAGGGAAGTTGACGTGAAGTCGGTGATTGAAAGATTAACGCACAGGGAGCTCGAGGTGCTGAAAATGATCGGCCGGGGGATGGCCACCAAGGATATCGCGGAAGAGCTGAACATCAGCAAATTCACGGTGAGCACCTACCGCAAAAATCTATATTCCAAGCTCGAGATCGAGAGCCTTTCGGCACTGCTTGCCATAGCCAAAAAGCTGATATAAAAACCGCCCGTAATATCCGGGGGCAAGCATCACACGCCCGGTTTTATTATATATTCATAAGCAAATATAGTAAGCGATGGTGGTCTGTTAAGCGAATGATACTCAAAATGTTGTTGTTATTTGCAATACGATTAGAAAAGATGAAAATCAGTAAAAATTGTATCAACTTGAAATATAAGATGGATACAAAAAAACGCGACACGAAGTCTAAAAAATTGATTTGGAATCAATAAAATATTATACTATTTTCTTGATGTAGAATAAGGCTTTTAAAATAATTGTATTCAGCGTGGAAAAATTAGAAATTAAATCTCGGAGTACAAAAATGGAAAAGTTTACCTTCTTGGCAGTTTTGCTGTCACTTTTGTTTGTTTGTGAGTCCAAAGCGCAGCTTATTGATGACTGGAAGATGCTGGACACGAATAGCGAACACTCATTTCTTAGAGCATACGACAAAGATCACTTCGGCGCATTCAGGCAAGGAGCCAGAGGACTCAAACTGATGCTGACAACAGACGGCGGGAAAAATTTCAAATGTGCAGATTCATTAGATGCATTTGGTCTAACATTATACGATTGGTCCTATATCAACGATAGGGAGATATACATTTATGCCGACAGCATTTACACGAAAGGTCTCGATCAGTTCGGCACTCCGATTGATGAATTTAAGCCATGTATAATTAAAACGACTGATGGCGGGCAATCATGGAACAACATTCAGATAATTGACAAGTGGCGGTCAAGAAAATCAACTGTTCTATACATGAGGAATTCAATGACCGGACTGTTAATCCTATTGCCCAGCACTTACGAGAATGAAGATGCTGATCAGATATTCATCACGAATGACGGTTGGAAAACTTGGAATAAAGTGGGTAAAGTACCGGATGCCCTCGGAATTTATCACGGGCTGATCAATAATTTATCGCAAGTAATCGTCAAATCGCAAAAAAATGACGGGTTATACGTAACTTCCGATCTTGGTAAAACATGGATAAAAAGAAAATTTCCGAAAGAAATAAATAATATTCCAAGATCGCAGACTATATTCCAAATATACAACGACAGCATATACTTTTTCAGCGGTTCAAATTTTATCTCCGATTCGGCCGGTAACAGAATTTTTGTTGCAAAAACAACAAACTGCGGGGAAACATGGCAGATGGTTTACGAAAAAACAAGCAATGACGGCGATAAATTATACAACATCTCATTTGTGAATGATACTACCTTTTACATTAATAAATCTTACCCGAGATATACAAGTGATAATGGAAAAACCTGGACTAATATATCAAACTCATATGTTAATAACAAGGAGTGTTCCCCATGGTCTATAATCGAGTTTGATAAGAATAACAAAATTGCAATATTTGCCGCCAGATTACTAAGTTACACAGGCAGCAAAACACTAAAGGCCCCCGTGATAATTTCGCCGAAATTAGTGATGGATGCCAACCTTGATTTCGAAATCGAGTGGACCCCGATAGAAGGTGCCGAAAGGTATCATCTGCAGATTGCCGAGAGGGAAGGGGAACCGTGGTATAATCCCTCGGGCCGCCCCCAGGCGAACTATGATTCAGTGCTGTTTTGCAACGATTCGATGATAACCGGCACAAGTTATAAATTATCGGGGACAAAGCATTTCAAGGAATATTCCTGCCGGCTGAGCGCGATAAACCAGCAATATCGATCACCCTGGATGGCCAGGGAGTTCACCACGGTTAAAGACACGGATGTTCCGGAATTGCAAACAGAATCGAGCATACTCGTTTTCCCCAACCCCGCCACGGACTATATCGAGCTGCGTCAGGCGGATGGCGTGAGCTGCACCGCGGAAATAGCAAGCGCGATGGGAATCACGGTTAAGC
>CAZIHB010000270.1:0-4019 GCA_964538535.1 uncultured Hyphomicrobiales bacterium
CCGGGCTCGAGAGGCTTCTCGAGAGGAATTATGCCGAGGGGCGGCTGAATTTCACTACCGATGTGGAGCTTGCCGTTAAAAAATGCTCGATAATATTCTTATGCCTGCCCACGCCCCCGAACGAGGACGGCTCTGCCGATCTGCACCACGTCAGAGACGTGGCAGTGCAGATCGCCAATATTATCAAGGATAACGCGATCACGGAAAAGAAGATTATAGTTAATAAATCAACGGTGCCCGTTGGCACAAGTGAAAAAGTCAAGAAAATCTTCGACACGATAGTGCCGGGTGCGCCTGTTTTCATCGTGAGCAATCCAGAGTTCCTGCGCGAGGGCTTTGCCGTGGAGGATGCTTTGAAGCCCGAGAGGGTTGTTGTCGGCACGGACAGCGATCACGTGGAGAAGGTGTTCCGCGAGCTTTACGAGCCTTATCTCAGGAGTGGCAATCCCCTGATTTTCATGGATAAGAAAAGCGCCGAGGTGACGAAATACGCCGCGAATTCTTTCCTGGCCACGAAGATATCATTCATGAACGACCTCTCGGCTTACTGCGAGGCGGTCGGGGCCGATATTGAAAAAATCAGGTACGGCATCGGGTCGGATTCGCGCATTGGCAAGAGATTCCTCTTTGCCGGCATAGGCTATGGCGGATCATGTTTCCCGAAGGACGTGCGCGCGCTCGTTTACTCGGCCGAGGAAGCCGGCGTGCCATTGAGGATAGTGAGTGCAGCCCAGGAAGTAAATTCGTTCCAGGCCGGAAGATTCTTCAAGAGGATACTCAACAGGTATAAGGGCGATATAAAGGACAAGAAATTCGCGCTCTGGGGCCTCGCGTTCAAGCCCAACACGGACGACACCAGGGAAGCACCGGCATTCAGGCTTATTGACGAGATGATCGCCCATGGCGCGCGCGTGGTTGCTTTCGATCCGGAGGCCATGGAAAACACGCGCAGGCGTTTTGGCAATCAAATCGGCTATGCCGAGGGGATGTACGAGTGCATTGACGATGCCGATGCCCTCGTGATAGTCACTGAGTGGAACGAGTTCCGCACGCCCGACATGGAAAAAGTGCGAGCCCTGCTCAGGGAGCCGCTTATTTTTGACGGCAGGAACCTCTACGATCCCGACACGATGCTGGAACAGAAATTTGAATATTACTGCGTGGGCAGAAAGGTAGTGGTGCCCGAGCTCTGAGCCGCGCAATCGATATAGATTACATAGTATTAGCGAAATCACGCTCCGATCTCAGGGCGTGATTTCACGTATATGCGGGAAATAAAATTCAGTTACAAATAACATCAGGGAATTGGATATGCAGAGTGTCAGAAGCCGCTTTTTTAATTTTATGATGAGAAACAGGCACTTGTTTCAATTCAAATTGAGGCAGGAGCGCTTCGATTTTAATACGTCCGTCGCCGGCTTCAGGGAACTCTGCGAGAAAGGCGGGGCCCGCGGCGCGAACAATATTAAAGGAATCGAGGTCATTTCCGAAAGCATAAACGGGATGAAGGCTGAATGGCTGATTCCCGATGGAGCGCCCGAGGATAAGGCAGTATTGTACGTTCACGGCGGTGGATACGTATCGGGCTCTTGCAGCGATCACCGTGCTATAATATCTAAATTCGCGAAGAATTGCGGTTTTAAAACCTTGCTCTACGATTACAGGCTTGCCCCCGAGCACCCGTTCCCCGCTGCCCTCGAGGATTCGGCATCGGCCTGGGGATGGCTGCTCGATCGCGGATTCAAGCCGGAAAATATAATAGCTGCCGGGGAGTCTGCCGGGGGCGGGCTCTGCCTGGCGCTGCTCCTCGAGCTGAAAAATAGAAAAATTGCCCTGCCGAAAGCCGCCGTGGCCATCTCACCTTGGACCGACCTGACTTGCTCGGGCGAATCTTACAGGACCAAGAGAAAAGTATCGGTGGCGCCGGATAACTCCTGGATAGTGTTCAGCAAGTATTACGTCGGGGACGGAGATGCCGCTGATCCGCTAATATCTCCGCTACATGGCGACCTCGGCGGACTGCCTCCGATTTTTATTAACTCGGGCGATTCTGATGAGCTCTACGATGATGGCGAGAAGTTTTGCATCAAAGCGAAGGAAGCCGGCGTGGAAGCAACTTTCAGGGCAGGCGAAGGCATGGTGCACTGCTACCCGCTGCTCGCGCCGTTTTTCCCGGAGGCGACTGCAGCCATGAAAGAAATATGCGACTTTATCAGATTGCAGATGGCAGGAGAATAAAAAATATGCGGGAGCCCTCTTCCATGGACTGCTGCGCTTTAAAAAAAACGGCCGGGTGAAAGCCCGGCCGTTTTTATAGAGCTGCCTGCATATGATTCTACTGCTCACCTGAGAGCATGGCATTCAGGCTGAATATTTTATCAGAAATTGTGCCCGGCATATCCCTGAGAGAAACAAGCCTGAATTCAATTCCCGACTGCACAATGGAGTTCGGCATGGAGGGTGCAACTGCCGTTTCCGGATCCTGCACGAGCACGGTGCCCTTGCAGGCCACTACCTGCGCGGCGCCCTGGGTGCCGTCACGGCCCAGACCGGTGAGCACGACAGCGATGCAATACTTCCCGAAGGTCTCTGCCGCGCTTCGGAAAAGCGTATCTGCGGCGGGCCTGACGAAATTCTCTTTCGGCCCGTCGTCGAGAATAATTTTGGTGCCTGAAGCATCGATCCGCAGGTGCCTGTCTCCCGGCGCCACGTAAACATTGCCCGGGGCTATTTCTGCCCCGTCCACGGCAAGCATGACTTTTATCGGGGTGTCGCGGCGAAGCCGCTGCGCGAATGTTTCGAGCATCCAGGGCGGCCCGTGCTGCACAACGAAGAACGCGGCCTTGATCCCCGGATCGATTTTCTTGAATATTTCAACGAGCGTGGGCGGCCCCCCGGTGCTCGTGCCAATAACAACGCCCACGCACGGAGGCTTGATCTCACCGGCGTGCCCGGCCTCGACAACAGTTACGTCAGGCGCTTCCTGCTCGTGACGGCTCAGGCCGTCCCTGAGCCGGGCCAGCAATTCATCGACGTCAATCGGCTTGGCAATATAGTCATCGGCACCGGATTCGAGTGCATAGTCGCGAGCGCCGTCAGAGACGAGCGCCGTAATCATTATTATCAGCGGCAGCCGGTTTTTTTTCTCGCGCATTCTCCTGATCAGCTCGATGCCGTCAAGCTGGGGCATCATCCAATCAGTCAGCACGGCATCGAAATGCTCGCGCTCGAGGTGCCTCAGCGCCTCGAGGCCGTTGTTAGCCGTTACTATCGTGTAGCCGGCTTTCGAAAGAATACGCTTCAGAAGGACGGCATTAGTCAGCTCGTCCTCGACTATCAAAATTTTTTTTCCTTCCGGCATAATTATCTCAATTGAATTAGTATATCTAAGGTCAATAGCATTGCCTAAATAGTAAACAAAAATAATACTTACACCTTGCATCGGCTTTCACGCGAAAATTTTCTTTATTAACGCCGCGGCCAGCAAAAAAAATGACGTTACAGAGCAAATAAAGTGCATGGAAGTGGTTTATCCCCCCAAAAACAAGACCAAAATGCAACTTTTGATAAAAAATATTCTGCCCGTTTCCAGCATTATTAACATCGCAAAATTAGCGTCTTGCTCCGCGTTTGGCAAGACTATATGAACGACTGCGTCGGTCTTGACAAACCCTGCACAAGCCGCTCTTAAGTGCTTGTCAATAATGCTGATTCTCATACATTTCAATCATTTCCTTCGGGCTCCTGTAGCCCAGGCCCGAATGAAGTCGTTTCTCGTTATAATACTGCAAATAATTCGTGATCTCCCGGCCCGCTTCTTCAAAACTGTCGAAAACAAACCTGTTGCAAAGCTCTCTGTTTAATATACTATGATACGACTCGATATAGGCGTTCTCCTGCGGTGTTGCATAGTGCGTAAACTCATGGGAGATATCGTTGTTGCTTAAGTATTCCCGAAACAGCGCCGCCTCAAACTGGCTCCCGTTATCACTTCTGAGTGTTGCCTTTTTTACCGCCGG
>CAZIHB010000271.1:0-4015 GCA_964538535.1 uncultured Hyphomicrobiales bacterium
CGCTCGTGAAAATTATAACAGCCTTATCGGCACAGCCCGAAAAGTCGGCCTTGTAAGTGCCGATCAGCGAGCTGTCGCTTGCCGAGCGCACGTCAATGATATAATTCTTCGGATCGAGAGTGGCAGTGGACTTGTAGCTTGCAAAAGTGTTGTAGTCCACGTTCTTGCACCAGAGCTTTGCAGTGCCGTGCTCTCTGATGGTTATAGCGGGTGCATCGCTGCATCCGTGGAACGCGGCAATTTTGACCTTGCCGGCCGGGATTGTTGGCGCGGCGCCCAGGAGTGTCGTGATCGTGGGGTTGATGTCGCGGTTGTAAGGGTTGTCGTAAACAGCCGTGACCTTCACTCCCGTCGAGATCATTACGGCGATGGCCCCTTCGGGCACGTGGGATTGCCTTTCAGTAAGGTCATAATTAAGGATGACGTAGTCGTCCGGATTCGTGACTTCAAAGAATTGCGTTGCTTCGCGGAACTTCCAGCCTTCCTCGGGGCCGATCCTGGCACCGCTGCCCACCTTGACAAACATGTTGCCGAGCTGAATGTCGGGCAGGTTGTTGATCACCTGCACCTTTGCCGGCGCGCAGAATGATTCATCGGGAATAATAGCCAAGAGCATTAAAACTAATAAAACTAAACTCAAATTTTTCATCTAATTTCTCCAATTGCTGTATTTATTAAAAAATAGTCCCGCTAATTCCGATACTTGCGGCGTTAACATTAATGTTGCAGCCGGATACTTCTGTAATCTTCCCTCTGCTTAAAAATAATTATAATTACCGAGAAAATACGCAATAATAAAATCAAAAAAAAATAGAAAGGCAATGCCGTTATATTATTTGGGCTATTGAGTTCTTTCGCCAGTTTTTTTGGCAGGGCCGCCCGCAGAATTCGGCATTTGGGGCATTTTCGACCGGAAATATTTCTAAATTTTTGATATATTTGATGTTCTGCTAATTGTAATTTATGGCATTTTTGCTTGAGGTAAAAAAAATGGACAAAATAGAAGTCTTTCCGAATCCGGCCCCCGGCAGGGATTATGAAATCACGCATATTAACCACGAGTTCACGTCGGTCTGCCCCGTCACCGGGCTGCCCGATTTCGGCACCGTCACGGTCCGTTACGTGGCCGATGAAACCTGCATCGAACTCAAATCGCTGAAATACTATTTCCTCGAATTCCGCAACCGAGGGATTTTCTACGAGGCAGTGACGAACAAGATACTCGACGACCTTGTTGAGGCGTGCTCGCCGAAAAAGATGGAAATCGTGACCGAATGGACTGTCCGCGGGGGCATACATTCAGTCATACGAGCCGAATACAAGAAGCAGTAGGGCAGCGATATGATAATGAACATAGCCAAGGAATTCAGGTGGGAGATGGGCCACAGGCTGCCATTCCACGAGGGGCTCTGCAGGAACATACACGGGCATTCCTACAAGATGAGGCTCGAACTGGAGGGCACTCCCGGCAAAAACTCGATGATTATCGATTATTTTGATATTTATCACATAGTCGGGCCGATTGTGCAATCACTCGACCACGCCTTTCTCTGCGACGAATCCGACAAGCTGATGATCGATTTTCTGGAGGCTAACGGATTCAAGCACGTCGTCACGGACAAGGTCTCAACGGTGGAAAACATGGTGGAATACATGACGGGCAGGATTGTGCCCGAGTTCGGAAAGTTTGACAACATTTCGGCAATCAAGGTGAGAATCTACGAGACCGAGGATGCCTATGCAGAGCTCAGAACGGAATTGAAATAGAATCTTATTAACGAATAACGCATGAAAAAGATGATGGAACGAAAAGGCTTGAAAAGCATGAGGCTGCCCGTATCAATCGGAATTTTCGCGGTCAGCCTGGCTATCTACATAATGACACTTACCCCCGGCCTGACCTTCACGGATAGCGGCGAGCTGGCGGGAGTGTGCGTCACCCTTGGCATAGCACACCCGACGGGTTACCCCCTGTTCTCGATAATCGGGCATTTCTGGTCGCTGCTGCCGCTGCCCATGACGAAGATTTATCAACTGAACCTTTTCGCGGCCGTTTGCACCGCGGCGTCTGCCGCCGCGTTGTTCAACGCCGTCCTGACACTTCTTTCGGGCCTGCCCGGCTTGGCTGCCCGTGCCGCGAGGATGAAATCAGGCACGAGGAATCAAATTCAGGCAAAAAAGAAGGCGGGCAGGGAAGCCGCGAAAACCTCAGAGCCACTGCCGGCCCCGGTGGAATCACCAAAGGGGGCGGACCATATCGTTTCCGCGGGCGTGGCCCTTGCTTACGCTTTTGGTGCCACTATATGGCAGCAGGCTACGGCGATCGAGGTTTATTCCCTCCAGCTGCTGATCATCACGGCAACGCTATGGACGGCGCTCTCGGCATGGTTCAGCGGCGACAGGAAGAAATTCATGCTCGCCGGGTTCATGACGGGGCTTGGGATGGCGAATCATATGACTACCATACTCATGATACCGGCATTAATCTTTCTATTTTTCCGCGGGCGCGACGAGAAGTTCGACTTCAGCCCCGGGCGGCTCAAACTCTTCGGCATGGCCGCACTCTGCGGGGTGGCGGCACTGTCGCTTTATCTCTACATGCCGATACGCAGCGCCATGACGCCGGATTTCAACTGGGGTGCGGTGCACCGCGGCTGTGAAAAATTTCTCTATCACGTGAGCGGCCGGCAGTACCAGGTCTGGATGTTCACCGGCTCGAAGGCCTGGGCCGAGAATTTCAGGATATTCATGTCGGTGCTGCCATATAATTTCGCCTTTATCGGCCTCGTGCCCGCCGTTTACGGGGTGGCGCGCGCCTTCAGAAGCTCGAGGGCGTTGGCGTGGGCACTTGTCATACTTTTCGCGAGCTGCGTTATTTATTCCTTCAACTATTCCATTCATGATATTGATTCGTACTTCGTCACGGCCTTCATAGCCTTGATGTTCTTCATGGCCATAGGCTGCAGGGCACTCTTCGAAAAGAGGCAGGCAGCGGCCTGGAGCATATTTGCCCTGCCGATAATTTCCATAGCTTTGAACTACTCGGAAAATGATCGCTCAAGCGACTGCCTGGTGGAGGAATACACGAGGATCACGGCCGAGAACCTGCGTCCGGGTGCCCTCGTGATATCCTCGCAATGGGATTATTTCGTCAGCGCTTTCTGGTACAAGCAGAGAGTGGAGGGGTTCCGCCGCGACGTGGTGCTCGTCGAGAAGGAATTGCTGCGCAGGACGTGGTACCCGCTGCAATTCCGCGCCTGGTATCCAGAAGTTGCCGCAGCCAGCAAGAATGAATTTTCTGCTTTCGAGAGCGCGCTCGAGCCTTTCGAGGCGGGCGAGCCATATGACGGGGCATTCATTCAGGCCAACTACGAGAATCTGCTGAACAGCTTCATAGATAAGAATTACGGCAAGAGGCCGATTTACCTGACTCTCGACGTGGTGCTTTCCGAGATGGGTGTCGGCGCCGGCTATCAGAAAGTGCCGGATGGCTTTGCTTTCAGGCTGGAGAAGTCGCAGGAGCCGTTCCCCGTGAGGACGGATAATATTAACACGGATAAGTTCGAACGCGCGCTTCGAGGCAGGAAAGAGCACCTGGAGACGGGCATAGCCGAAGCCGCATCGTCCTCGTTCCTGAACATAGGCAAGTATGCAAAAATGACCGGCCGGAATGAAGAAGCTCGCAAGGCGTTCCTCCGCGCTCTCCGAATCAATCCCGAAAGCCGCTCCTCGCGCGAGGGGCTGGAGATGCCGGGAAGATGACCGCATTATGAGGCTTTCTGCCGGACATTCCATTTCCTGCATAAGTATAAGAAAAGAAGGGCGCACGCTGGCTGCGCCTTTTTTTTTTTTGCGCACCGGCATAAGAAATTAGCCCGTGTGAAAAGTCCCAATTACAGCAAATAAACCCTTTCATCGTCATTCACGCGCAGGCGGGAATCTATTGATTTGCAAGAACTTATGGATCTCCGCCTCCGCGGAGATGACACCGGGAAAGAGCCGGTGCCGTGGTTTT
>CAZIHB010000272.1:0-4010 GCA_964538535.1 uncultured Hyphomicrobiales bacterium
CGGTGCGGCGCCCTCCCGGGCGCCTCGATCTCCGCTTCAGCACCGCGCGCGGCTCCCCGTCACAGGCGCGCGCGCGCTGCCGCGGAAATTATGTTGCCTCTCGGCAAAATTTTTCTTGGATAAATGGAATCTATTTGTTATATTTTTAGCACTAACACTGCACGGCATGTTAGATTCCCGGTTCGTTCGCGGGCTCGACCCTCGTGAACGAACTTTTGATTTTATCCGTATTTTTTCCCTTCAGATCAAAATTGCGTTTCAAGGTGACATTTGTCTTTACCTTTTGTTCATATAACTTGATTGGTTCAAAAATATAAATATATAACTGCCGATGCAAGTTTTTATTTTGAACGAAAAGCTAATAGATATAAAATACCGAGAAATACGTAAAGCCATACCAAATAACAGGTATAAGAAGCTTTTCACGTGTTTTCACGTAAGAAAAGGCGGGCGCGCCCGCCCGCTCCCGAATATTATAATCGGTAAATAATGGACGGCCGCCGGGGCAAAAAAAAACTGCCCCGCTGTGAAGCAGGGCAGTCTCGCGTGCCGCGCTGAGCGGCGCGAAATGTCTGATCTCGATTATTTGACGATAACGATCGGGAGTCTCGCGATCACGCCGTCGATGTTGGCAATAACGCTGTATGAGCCGCTCTCGAGAGCTGCCGCGTTGATTGAAACGGAGTGAGCACCGGCTGCCATGGCGCCGTTATAAAGCTCGCTGACCATCGCGCCAAGTGAGTTCACCACGTAAACGCGGACGCTGCCGGCATTGTCTGTCAGGTTGTAGCTGACAGTACCGGTTGTGCTGATCGGGTTGGGTGTCACTGCCATGGCGAAAGCATTGTTGATGTCGATAACCGAAGTACCTGTAACGCCTTTGCCCGTCACCGCGAGGGAAACCGTCGGGTTGGCAGGATCATTTGTCGTGATCTTGATAGTTGCAGTGTATGTCTTTTCAGCCTTGGGGGTGAAGATTACTTTGAAAGTGCCCTTCTCGCCTGCTGCAATCGTACCCATTTCTTTAGCATCCTGAACGGCGAAGACGCCGTCTGCATCGCCGGAGACAACGGCGTCGGAAATCGTGAGGTCTGCCGTGCCGGTGTTCTTCATGTCGATGGAAACTGAAGCAGCGCTGTCGATCTTGATCGTGCTGAAGTCGAATGAAGTCTTGCCGAGCGTGGCAACAGGAACGTTACCCGTCGCGGGTGTGAGCCATTTCATCATCTTGTTGACGTAAGTCTGAGCTGCATTTGCATCTGTCATGAACATAGGCATCAAGCCCGTGAACACTAATCTCTGTCCGCTGACTTCGCTGCGGAAAGCGAATACGGAGTCCATGTCTTTAATTTTCATAACCGGGCTTGCGAGCGAAGCATCGAGAATATCGAAATGAGGAATCAGATAGCTCATAAGCTGGCCCTTGCAGCTGATCCCGTCAGAGATCGGGTCGCCTGCAATTCCTTCAACATCAAACTGGCCGTTTTGATCGTACTGGTGAATGAACGCGGAGTTCGAAACGCCGAATTTGTCGAAGAACGCGGGCTTGCTGCTTGTGATGCCATAGGCAGCAAGGTTGCCGAGGACTGCAAAGTTAGCCTTGGAATCGGAAATTCTGGAAAGAGCAGAAATATCCGAAGTGCTCAGCTGGCCGTTTTCGCTGGAATTCCAGACAATAAGCTTCGGAGTTGCGAAAAGCGAAATATACTTGCTGTAGTCTGTCGAATTAATTTCAACGAGGTCTTTTGTGTCTGTCTTTGCAAGCATAGTGTGCAGCCCAAACATGTCCAGGCCGTTGATAACGTGAACTTTGTCGATTTCTTTCGAGTAAACCGTCAGGTAATCGCCGGTCTTGTAACCGTCTTCTTTGCCTTTCTCGAAGAATAACACGTTTGCGTCACCTGCGCCGGCTGTACCGGATGGTGTGAGCTTGAGCGTGAAAGTCTTTGATTCGCCGGCGCCGAGCGTGAATTCAGCATCTGATGGATCGAGTGCTACATTCCATGAGGCCGGTGTGCGGAAAGATTTTTCCGTTGCCCAGCTGAATGTTTTTGAAGCCGTCGAAGGATTCTTCAATGTTACGCTGATCGTGCCGAACTGATCGAGAGCTTTTACGAAAGTCTTCGTTGTTGCCGTTGTGCATTCGAAAGAAGCCATGTTATCAACTTTCTCGCCGCGGCATGAGTTCAAAATTTCTCTCGTGTAGTTGCCGCCCATCTGAACGAGGCCGACGATCGAGATCCTGTCAAGATTCCACTTGGAATCGATGGAGCATGAAAAGCTGTAAGTAGCTGTTTTGCCGGATTTGACCAGGCCGGCTGAAAGAATTGATCCCCACGATCCGCCGAGAAGTTTCCTGACGGTGAACCTGTGCTGGTATCCTACAATAGGATTGGGCTGGCTATAGTACGGGCTGTCTTCCTGGCCCTTAAGGCCGGAGTAATAATTTTTCTGGTCCCATGAGCTGCCTGTTCCCGAAGTGCTGTCTTCGATAACGTAGGCATTCAGCCTGACTTCGTCATTGATGTCTTTTTCGAAGTTGGCAGTAACTGTAACAAAGATTTTACCTGCAGCCTTGTCAACGAAATATTTGGCAGAAACCGCAACCGGTGCATCGGTTTTCAAAAGTTCCGCGGCAGCTGCATCCCAGTATGCCCTGTCGAGGAAGACCTTCGTGCCGTTGAAAGCAACCCTGTTCAGCGAGCCGGTGGGAAATCCCGTCAGGCCGAGAGCACTGCCGATTTCATTCTGCTCGGGAATAGCCATGGCGTCGCCGTTATGGAATTTGACGCCGATAAACTGATCGGGGTATTTCTCGAGCAAGAGCTCCATCCTGTAAGAGCCGTCAACGCACCAGCCACACCAGGCACCCGTGTGCTGCTCGAGGAGAACAACTCTCTTTGCCGCGAACGAGGGGCCGAAAGCACATGCGGCGATCAAAGCAATCATCGCCACTTTTTTGAGAATGTTAGTAAAGGATGTCATTACATCACTCCAGTTAAGTTTGTAAAAATTCAATAACCAAAACCTTGATTACTTCTTTATTTCTTTTAAAACTGAAAATTTATCCGAGCCGATTTTATACTTTTCCTTACAATGTGTAGCATTATGCACTACAAGCACACTTTCCTCAACGCTCCGGAAAGGCCATTTTATTTGAAAAAACACCTGAACAAATCTTTGATGATCCGCGCAACGCCATGAGATGCAAATGATTAGCAAGATTATGCTTCTGAATCGCCACCGCCGCCAAAGATTAGCTCCCCTTTAACTGCCACATACAAATAACCTACTCTTTTGAATTTAGCAATTTCCGTTTCAAGTACAAAAATATTTATTATGGGCCCAAAAATAATATTTTCTTGAATAATTCTCCCGAAATCTTTAAATTTGTATTCCTGATATGGCGGGAGTAGCTCAGTTGGTAGAGTACCAGATTGTGGCTCTGGGTGTCGAGGGTTCGAACCCCTTCTCTCGCCCAAGCCTCCGGAGAAATCCGGAGGCTTTTTTATTTGGAAAAAAGGTAAGTCACAAAAAATATTTTTTATCATGTATTTGTAGGGCCACGGCGAGCCGTGGCCGTTGCATGCCTGAGGGCTCATCTGCGCACTTAAATACTCCACCCCGTCCTGGCACCAGAATGCATGGCAGGGAGCAGTAAATTAACGCCCTTGCCGTAATTGCAATAATTCCCGGACACGGCGCGCCGTGTCCCTACAAGAAAATTTACATCCCCTTTCCCGCCGTCATCTCCGCGGATGCGGAGATCCATAAGTACTTGCAAAACATTAGATTCCCGTTTTCACGGGAATGACGATTGAAGAGTTCCCACCTGCGCGGGAATGACGGGGCACTCCCCGGCGCTACGCGCTCGCCACTGTGTGGCCGTGGGCCGATAAATCCCGAAGACACTGCATGATTGTTGAAAATCACGCGCCAATCAATTTTCGACCCCGAAGGGGTCGCATGTTTATAGAAAATCGCGTTTTTAAAACAACATTCGACCCCTG
>CAZIHB010000273.1:0-3998 GCA_964538535.1 uncultured Hyphomicrobiales bacterium
TCTTGGTTATTAATCCCAGTCAATTTCAAAGGCTGAGCTGTTTACGTGTTCCTCCACGGCGTCGTATTCTTCATCCGTTAGCTCATCGCCGCTCTCAACCGCAGATTCAGCTTCGGTATCGCTCGGCTCCCAGCGTGTTGCGTCCCAAAATGTTATTGTTACCGATATTTCCGTGTAGCATTCCGTTGTGCATAATTCGCCATTCTCGTCAACGGAGGTTCTTTCCCATTCCCATTCGAGTGTTGTGGTTGTTGTCGTCTTCATCTCTCTAACTCCTTGATTTATATGTTGTTCAAAAATTACATGTGCAATATAAGCTCGTATGGCGGGACACGCAAGTTATATATTGCAGTATCCTATTATTTTTCAACTATTTAAGAGAAATATTGCGAAAATCGAAATTTAATGCCGGTCGGCGTAAATAGTTGCAAGAAAACGACTTAATAACTTGCGTGTCAAAATGGATTGTGTTAAGTTGAACCCAGTTAGACAAGCGAAGTTAAACGGTTGAAAATAAAGGGGATAAGAAAATGACCAAGGAAGAAATATTAAACTCGGCACGCACCAAAACTTGGAAGATGGAGCAATTGTTTGGATTAGGCCTTACGAGGCGCGAGGTTGCGGAACTGGTCGGGGTCGGGTACGGTTTTGCACAGAATGTTTACGCGAGATTATACCCGGAGAGGCTGAGGCGTAGGGCGAGGACGATTGTGGAGGTTATAGAGGAGGCAGAGTGGCGCCTGACCAATTTTACATTCAACCACACATTTGGTGTTGAGATAGAGGCATGTGGGATAAACAGGGAGGAGTTGGAGACGGAGTTGAATGCGGCGGGGATCCCGGTTAGGAACGAGGCGTATAACCATCAAAATAGACCGCATTGGAAAATAGTAAATGACGGGTCATTGCGGGGCAACAGTACATTTGAGCTCGTCAGCCCGAAACTACACGGGGAGGAAGGGCTCAGGCAATTGAAGACCGTAACGTTGATCCTGAGAGGTTTGGAGGCGAGGATAAACAGCACCTGCGGGTTGCACATACATTTTGACGCCTCGGAGTTCGATTTAGGGATGTGGAAAAGGCTTTTCAAGAACTACGCTAAGATCGAACCGCTGATCGATAGCTTCATGCCAGACTTACGCAGGGCAAACAACAATACCTTTTGCCGCTCGATGAGGTTACGGAATTACGAGGACAATATTGATCGGGTCAGCAGCCTTGAGGAAATGACAACAGGACTCAGGCAATTGCAAAATAATCTGACGGGAGGGAGCAGGTACTACAAATTGAACACACAAAGTTATTGGGTTCATAAAAGCGTGGAATTCCGCCAGCATGCTGGCACGGTTAATTTCAAAAAAATGCAGAATTGGATATTATTTTTAGCCAGATTTGTGGAATTCTCGAAACAGGCTGAGTTCACTGCCGAGAGCGACGAACAGCTCAGGCGCTTTCTGCCTGACGAGATAATTGGGTATATTGACAATCGCCGTCGGGAATTAGAGGCGTAAGCCTCTGCCCCTCGGCAAAAGAAAGGATCAAATAATTATTATATAGGAGTATTATCATGAGGACATTTGTAGTAACAGGAACCGAGCGGATTATTGCGGCGGACGAGGCGATTAAATTGGTGGTGCAGTTGAACGATTTAAGTTTGTTCGGCAGGTGTGACGATTTGCGGGAGTTTATGGAGAGAACGAGCGAGGCTTGCTATATTCAGCACGGCGCCTCGATCAGCACGAAAAGCCCGGAAGAATTTGTGGAAGGCCTGATAAATACTGGCTTTTTGCAGGAAATACATCCACAATAAGCTTGGATTGAAGAAGCTATTGTGTTAAGTTGTCGGCGCATTGATAAACGATTGATAATAAAGGAGATAAAAGGGCATGAATAAGGTTTTTGTTTATGGCACACTGAAGACCGGGCAGGGGAATCACTGGATAATAGAAGGGTGTAAAGGGATGAGGGGCATGGCGCCGGGGATGAGCATGCACGCGGGCACGGCCTTCCCATTTGCGATGAGAGGCGACGGAGTAATCAAAGGGGAATTGTATGAGGTTGACGATGCGAAACTGGCTGAGCTGGACAGGCTGGAGGGGCATCCGAGATTTTATCACAGGGAGAGAACGGCTGTTTACGATGAGGATTTCAAGAGGCACGAGGCTTGGATATATCTGAACGCTAAGGCGGGTGACTACCCGAAAGTAAAGAGCGGGGACTGGCACCCGAATACGACTCGGGAGCATAATAGCAGGTTCGTGTTTATCTGAGAGGATATTTTACAAAATGTATTAATAATAAAAAGCCAGCTGACAATATGGTCGGCTGGCTTTTTGGGCAAATTGACATCATTCCATAATTATTCAGGATTTATGACGTTTTACGAGTTTGTAGAATGCATCATTATTGTTTGTAATTATTCTAAGGACTTTCGTAGTATTTTTTAAGCATGTGTCAGTATCAATATAATCTCTGTTCCCTCTACAAATATAGTATAATATTAGAGCGTTGGAAATATATGAGTAATCATGCCAACTATTAGCTTTGTTTACGTCGTTAATATCCATGGAAGCTACAACTATCGCAGGTAATCCTATGCTTTGCAGAGGCGTTATCTCATCTTCATTATCCCAATAAATAGCTTCACCACCCCATGATGAAAATAATCGTGATTTGTCGGTTTCTTTGTATAAAGTAGACAAACACTGGAATAAAAATACACGCCCGATTCGGCAATCTGCTCCAGTTTCATTTTTGTTAATCAGCTTATTTTTAAAATATTCTGGGAGATATCCATTATTAAATGCTTTATTAATACGACGATTTGCCATATCTTGATTGAGAGGTATTAACCCGTTTTCAAGTATCTCTTGTATTTCGTAATCTATCAGTTTTGTACAGTGAAATCCAATAATTCTTGTGTTAGTTAGCATGTTATCGATTATATCACATGTTGATTTCCACATAGCATAATATTTATTGTCAGCCTCAAATATTCGTGCTATTACATCGGGTCCACAGAGTTTATCGATACGTTTTTGTTCTTTTTGGTAATTCACGATTGAAGGTTTAACAGATTTGAGGAATTCTATTAATTCTTCGGGCCATGTAGAGATATCGTCCAGAATGATGTGATTATCATAGCTCAATTCAGGAATAATTGCCATTATATATAACCCAATAGTTGATAAATCAATATGTAAATATATGAAAAGATTACCAAATATAGGAGTTGGCCTGAAAAGAAAGTTTGATATATATTTGCCCTATGTGCTGGGTATATTACGATTAAACAAGTGTTCCCATGATGAATATCTGGATTATCTGCTCAATCTCTTCAAGATCCTCATTCTGTATGACCATGTAGGGACGTGCTAAGATTTTTATGGTATAGGGGCCGGTTGTGGCCCCTTGCCCGAATGTTGTTCCCTTTTTGTACTGGCCCTTTTTCGGGCCTCTTTTGTAACGGTTCTGCTTATATAGTCTGGAGCTGGCAGCGCGCTTGATCTCACCGCCAAACTGGTGGATAGCAGCATAAGGCTTGTTTGAGCCTACTTCAACCACAATATCGTTTCCGTTTTGCAGGATGTTAACGAAGATAGAGGCGGCCAGTTGCCCGGTGTCCCGGAGTGTCTGGCCGTTCTTTTTTAGTGCCCGTTTGGAGACGGTCCAAGTCTTGCCACCACCGCCGAATATATTTTCCGAGCCATAACGCCCGCCCTCAGAGAAGTTCCTGCTGATGAAGGTTTGTATTACCTCCCTGATTACGGGCAGAATCGGCGAGAAATCAATGTGTTGGAATGTATTGATAAGCTCCCTGCCGAATTGTTCCAATGCTGAACCAAGGTCTTGCATGATTAAGCCAAAATTGTGGAAAGTTCTTTTTTTATGTCCGGAGAGTATTTCGATGTATCAGGCTGCCATTCGCCCGGAATATTATCAAATCCCTCAGCAGGCCTTACCCCTTTAACAGTCTTCGGATCGGTTGGTGTAAGGCC
>CAZIHB010000274.1:0-3979 GCA_964538535.1 uncultured Hyphomicrobiales bacterium
TGGAGCACGGAAGCCATGCGCGGCAGGATAAATATGAAAAATGGCACAGTGACGAAAGCAATAAGCGAATAGACGGCACTGAACCGGGCTTTTATTTCTTCCTTGTCGATTGCCGTGCGCAATGCGAAATAAGCACCGTAAATCAACAGAAGAATGAAGATCGAAGTTTCACGCGGGTCCCAGTTCCACCAGTTGCCCCAGTTGAATTTTGCCCAAACCATGCCGGTCACCGTGGCAAGAATTGCAAAGACTGTGCCGAGAGCTGCGGATGATGCGGCTTTTATATCGTTTTCAATTTGCTTGTCTCTCAGGTAAAGCAAAGAAAACCACATTGACACGGCGAAGGCGAGGGTGGATGTCCAGGCCATCGGAACGTGGAGATTCAGTATTTTTATTTTATGCTGCAGCTCGGCAATATAGGGGTATATCAGTATAGGAGAACGTGAAACACACTCGACGAATTCATATTTTCCGGGATTGAGCACCTTTGCTTTGACAATGCAAAGGCTGCCGGCCTGCAGTGAAGTGACAGCGCGTGCCTCGCGTGCGAGAAGCTCTGCCTGCAACCGGCCCTTTTCAGGCATGACCCGCATGGCATAAAGGCCGGAAGCGCTATCGTAAGACGGGCTGCCGCCTGCGGGAATACATTTGATATTTATGGTGCTTCTGAATCCGGATTCGGCAAGGTAGTTGCCATAATCAAGCGTTGCTCCGACCGGCGGCAGAAGGTCCAGAAGAACCGTCGCCGGAAGCATGATAAACAGGAATATTTTTTTCCAGAGAGGAAGGGGGCGGCGAAGGCCGGGAAAAAAGCCGATCAGTACTCCGAGAGAAATAGATAGAAGAATCACAAAAAGCTTCATAAACACGATTCCATTGATTATTATCCAAACCCGGCAAAGGAAATATAAGAATAATAACGAGAGAAATTCAATACTTATTTTAATGAAGGATTTTTGTAAGCTTAAGCAGGTTTTTCGTGTTTCCGGTCTTGGCAGGGAAGTATGCAATTTCGTCCATAACCAGGCGCATAATATGAATGCCAAGCCCGCCGTGCTTATACTTGCTGAAATATTCTTTCATGTCAGGGGTGGGAGCATCCATGGGATTGAAGGGAGATCCCTCATCATAGATGTTCACGGTGAATTTGTTGCTTGCAGTGTCAATTTCAACGTAAATGTTTTTTGTGGGGTCGAGCTTATAGGCATGTTTTATCAGATTTGTGCAGGCTTCATCCACAGCAAGCGCGATTTTCTGTGCTTCCATCTCGTCAAATCCAAACCCGATGGCCTTATCCTGAACGAAATCCCGGATCTTAATAAGCTCGGCATCATCGCCAATGGTATATATAAGATTTTTATATTTTGCCTTGCTTTTCGGCATTTTGATCAACCATTTTTCTTGAAAAACTTTTGTAAGGACACTTCTTCATCTTTATCAATATCGAACAGCATAGGGAACCCGAGAAGATCGAACACCGAGTAAACCTTGTCTTTCATAGCTGTCAGCTTGATGTCGCCGCCGTTTGAGCGCACATCCTCGATAAAAGCCATGAAAACGCCCAGGCCGGCCGAACTTATATATTCAAGGTCGTTGAAGTTAACTATTATTTTGTTTTGGCCCCTTTTTAGTGTATCCTCAATCGCTTTTTCCAGTTCCGGTGCGGTGTGGGCATCGAGATAACCACGAAGATAGAGGAAGTCAATACTTTGCCTGACTTGCTTGTTAACCGCGAATTTTATGTTATCAGACATTCAAATGCACTCCGGCTTTAAAAGTAAATACTATTGACAACCCGCAATTTAACACATAGTAAACTAAAATCACATCAAAAAACGTTCCAAATGCTCTCAGGCACGCAGTATTTTATTATCTCCCGAATAGACAAGCCCAACAACGGTCATATCATCATGCTGGCTGCTTTTCTCCGGGAACATGGATATTAATTCTCTCAAGCTTTCTGTCAGGTCGGAAGCATCGAGCGAGCTGTTTTTAACCATCACTTCCTTAAGTGGCTCGAAGCCGAGCTGCTTATTGTTATAGCTGTTAAGCTCGTTCAGCCCGTCCGTGAAAAGCAGGCAGGAATCTCCCTTATTGAGGCAGATTTCAATCTCTTCAATCGAGGAATCGAAAAATCCCGAATCGGCAAGACCGATGCCGATACCCTTTGGTATATACATGGATACAAAGTTATTCGATTTTATGATTATCGGCATGTGGCCTGCTCTCGAGATTGAGATAGTGCCGTGCTTATCCATAAGTGAGACTGCGCTGAGTGTTATATACAGCTGTTTGTCCATGTTCCCGTAGAGAGTATTGTTTATTTTCTTCAGCAGGTCGGCGGGGCTGTTTGAAAACGGTGCATGGCTGAGCACTATGCCTTTAAGCTGAGCCATGTAGAAAGCTGCTGAAATTCCTTTCCCGGAGACGTCCCCTATCAGCAGGCAGGGGGAGCCGTCGGAAAGATACACCATGTCGTAGTAGTCGCCTCCAACCTCGGCTGCGGGCATCGAGAAAGCCGAAATTGAATAATTATCCACACGGGGAAGCTCTCCCGGCAAAAGTTTTTGCTGTATCGATCGTGCAAGCAGCATCTCGCTCTTGTATTTTTCTTTTTCGATGGAATCCTTGAACAGCCTTGAATTTTCGAGAGCCACGTTGACATTGTCGCTGAACGCCGCCAGCACGTTAACGTCCTCATGGTCCAGGCCATATTCCTCGTGATGAGCGACAACCAGAGTGCCGATCCTTTCCCTGCCGGAAAAGAGGGGAATGATTATTATTGATTGAGCGACGGGTATAAGTTTCGCGAGGAACCTGATTTCCGGGTGCTCCGGCACGCTATCAACAAGGAAAGGCTTCTCGATGGATTTAAGGAAGCGTTGGAGGGTTTCATTATTATGCACGTTCATGATTGCAGCCGAATCGATATTTTGAGCGGATGCAATTTTGATCCCGCCATCTTCATATATTTCAGCCCAGTCCGAGTCGGCCTCGCTTGCATGAAGAGCAAGCCTTGCAACGGTATCAAGAAGGTAAGCCGGATCCTGATTTATCGAATCGGCTACATATTTGTTAAGGTATGTCAGAGAGCTGATTTCGGATGATTTTTTCTCCACGATCCCGGTGGTCGGGAAGGAGGCAATCGTAGCCCAGAATATTCGGATCAGATAAAGCATTAGAATGAAACAAGCCAGCCCCATGAACATCGAACTGCCTGGGACATATTCGGAGAGCACGAAATGAAGGTTTGAATCCGAGCCGAATGACTGCTGCATCACGATGAAGGACACGATGATTCCACAGAAGCTCAGCCAAAACAGCTTCCATTTAGATGGACGGGCAAGTGATGCTATCCACGAATTCTTTCTGGTTGTGAAGAGAGTTATTATCGCCGTCAGAATAAATATGATCGCGTGCAAGAACGATTTGGGCTCGCTTGAGCCGAATTCGAACACGTAGCTTACAAATTCAATAATGACGGCAAGAAGAATAAGCCCGGCAAGAATTTTGATGTGCGCGTTTGTTTTTTTGTGCTTGCGAATGTTAAACCACTTGAAGAGGAACCTGTATGTCAGGAGGCCAACTATCATGCCGTAAATTGATGTCAGCAGTATGCTCACTGCCTCGTATGCATTAGTAGTAGCAAAATGTTGTTCTGAATAATCAGGGATCAGCATATTTCCTGCAATCAGAATCACCATGAGTGCGAAAATGGTCGATAGCTCGCGAAGAAAATCTTCGTGAGTGATTGCGGCGTCATCGCGGCCGATTTTATGTGGATTGGCAAATAAATAGATGGCAATTGTCCCCGTGATGATCAGCGAGGTAATTGACTGCCATATAATCAGCACTTCCCCGCTGATATTCAGCCCGGAGAAAGCAATATCACCACTCAGCCTTGCTATCGAAAAAAGTGCAAAGGCCAAGGCTATATATAGCTTTTTCAATCGCAAACCATCACCGTCATCTCTGAAAG
>CAZIHB010000275.1:0-3968 GCA_964538535.1 uncultured Hyphomicrobiales bacterium
AGCCAATCGTCGAGCCCGGATGGATCATTCCCGCGTATCTCTCCGGCACGGCAAATTCAATTTTAATCGGATCAAATTTTTGGATATTGGCAATCTTGGTGTTGGGGGAGACATAGCTGCCAGAGCTGATTTGCTTCAGGCCTATCACGCCCCCGAAGGGTGCCCTGATCTCGGTTTTCTCCAGGTTGGCCCTGATCAGGTCCTGCTCTGCGCGGATGGACTCCAGCTTGGAAAGCGCCTGCTCGTATTCTTCCTCACTAACGGCTTTAATGCCGAGAAGCTTCTTCTTGCGCTGCTCTTCCGAAAGCGCCTGCTTTTCGAGAACTTCGCTTTTTTTAAGCTCAGCCTTCAAGTCTTTGTCATATAGCTTAACAAGCAGCATCCCCCTGCTTACTCTGATTCCTTCTTTGAAATTGATTGCCACCACCCGCCCCGAGATCTCGGATTGGACATCAACTTCCTCGTCGGAGAGTAGGGATCCCGTTGTAGTAATTTTATTATCAAGATCTTTGGTTTTAACAACCATGATATCCACAACTGTCTCTGATGGGCCTTTTTTGAGTGAAGTTTCGCCGTTTTTGCCTTTTTCGCAACCAGACAGCCCGAGAGATAAGCAAATTACTATGGCCGAAAACAATAGTTTACAGTTTAGCTGCCTCATCTCTATTCCTTTTAAAATTCCATATTTTATTATCGTTCAAATTACGTAGAAAATAGCTTTTAATAAAAATTGATCAGCATGATGCTCAAAAAAAACAGATTGTAACCAATTTACAAAGCAAAATCCCGCAGAACCATTCTTAGATGTATTTTTCGGGCAATCGGTTTAATTTTATTTTTGGTAAAGAATAAAAATATTCCGGAGAATTGATTTTAAGCAAAAATAAAGAAGAAAATATCGAGTTATGTATTAGTATTGTAGCATTGAAGGATGCAAACGGATGGTGGAAAGATGGGCAAGACGAAGAATATCGATGAATTGACCGCCGAGAATGCCAATCTCGTCAGAATAAACGGTGAATTGGCCGAGAAAGTGAAATCGCTTGGTAAATACAAAGAATTATATGAAAATTCCCCAATTGGATATATATCCATAGACAATTTCGGAATCATCCATGATATAAACTACTGCGGCGCCGATTTGCTCGGTGAAAGGCAAAAACACCTATATGGCAGTAATTTAACGATGTTCATGTCTTCAAAAACGCAAAATAAGTTCAAGGAATTCTTAAAAAGCATATTCACAGGCACCAGGGATGCATCCTGTGAAGTAGTGCTTGATAGGGCAGGGCAAGGCCCGACAGATGTCTATATCGAGGGAAAGATTGCCGGGGAGCGCGACAGATGCCTGATCTCGTTGATAGACATCACAAAGAGGAAGCTTATTGAAAATCTGCTTTCCGAAAGCGAAGAAAAATTCAGAGTGATTATCGAGACCGCTCCTTTTCCGATATTTGCAAAAGATACGAATTTAATATACATAGCTTGCAATGAGGCATTTGAGAATTTCATCGGGAAGCCGAAAGAAAAAATAATTGGTTACTCTCTTTATGAGGTAGCGCCCGAGAATGCGAATATATATCGCAGCGCTGACGAGGAGTTGCTTCGGAACGGAGGCGTTCAGGTCTATGAAACGAAAGTGCAGCGTTTCGATGGAGCGCCGAGGGACGTGATATTCCATAAAAGAACCTATACAGACAAGGAAGGCAGCACTATTGGCATAGTGGGCCTTTTCGAAGATGTCACTGAGCGCAAGAAGTCAGATAATGCCCTTCTTGACAGCGAAAAGCGCTTCAGGTCGTTGATAGAGAATAGCCCGGAAGTAATATTAATGCTCGACAAGGATGCCCGGATTATCTATGTCAGTCCGGCTTTTTCGAGAATTTCCGGGAGGGAAGAAAGCCGCATCGGCAGATCGGCCGGAGAATACATTCACCCGGACGATGTCGGAATTTTCAACGCTATGATGGAGAATGTGTTAAAGCATCCCGGCGAGATGGTTTCCTTCATTTTGCGTGTGATGCACAAGGACAGCCATTATCTATACCTTGAATGCAAGGCCACGAATATGCTCGAGGAACCGGCAGTGAATGGAATCGTCCTGAATGTTCACGATATAACAGAGCGCAAACGCGGTGAAGAGATGCTTGCCGAGGGGCTTAAATTCCAGCAGGTACTGATTGACAGCATACCGTACCCGATTTTCATAAAGGATGCCAATGCCCGCTTTTTGGGATGCAATAGGGCCTACGAGCGTGTGTTCAACACAACCAGGCAATACATGGCCGGAAAAACAGTTTTAGACCTTGAATATTTATCGCTTGAAGAAAGGAAGAGATTTCATGAAGAGGATGTGGAGGTAATCAGGAACGCGAGCCGCGCAAGCTATGAACTGCCAATTGAATACGCAGACGGCAAAATTCATTCCACGCTTTATACTGTTGACGGGTTTCGGCTGCATGAAGAGGAACCAGGCGGGCTGATAGGCCTGCTTGTTGATATAACCGAAAGAAAAGAAGCACAGGAAACTATCCAGAATATCAGCAGGGTGCAAAGCCTTATACTTGAAAACAGCACACTCGGTATATCTTTGATCAGGCATCGTCATTTCGAATGGGTGAACTCGAGACTTGGAGAATTGCTGCAATTGCCTCTGGATCAGATAAAAGGTGCTTCCACGCGTGTGATTTTCCCTTCGGATTCGGCCCATGAGGAGCTTGGCAACCAGGCTTACCCCATCCTGGGAAAGGGCGAACGTTCAGATAATACGGTGCAGCTGAGCCGGGGGGACGGCAGCCTGTTCTGGTGCCGATTTATCGGCAAAGCGCTTGATCCTTCCCGTCCTGATGACGGCTCTATCTGGATGTTTGAAGACATAACCCAAAGGCGCGAGGCTGAGGAAAAAATAAATCAATACATCCATGAACTTAAAGAAGTGAATGCCACCAAGGATAAATTCTTTTCTATCATAGCTCATGATATCAGATCCCCGCTTTACGGCATCCGGGATATGGCAAAAATGATAAACGAGGAGTATGATTCATTTTCAGATGAGGAATTGAAGGAAGTAAATCTTCTTTTATATCAATCATCCAAGGATCTGTTCGAACTTGTAGAAAATCTGCTCAGCTGGGCGAACGCGCAAAACAGGAAAATATCCTTCCACCCCGAATTCCTGAATATTGAAACGGTTGCCGGCAATTGCATCTCGTTGCTGAAAAATGTGGCTCAGAAGAAGAGTATTGAAATTGTTCAGGACATAAGGGTGAGCAGGCTCGTATATGCCGACGCGAACCTGCTGAATACGATCATAAGAAACCTGCTCTCAAATGCGATTAAATTCACTCCGAAAGGAGGGACAATAAGCATTGTTGTAGAGGAAAGCAAAAATGGCCCTGCCGGAAAAGAGAACGAAAAGGACTACGTAATCGTGAAAGTAACTGATTCGGGAGTGGGCATGACGGCAGATTCCATCAGCAAGCTATTCAGGATTGACGTAACTCATACAACTCTCGGCACCGATCAGGAAAAAGGTTCAGGCTTGGGTCTGGTCCTCTGCAAAGAATTCGTTGAGCTTCACGGCGGCTCAATCTGGGTTGAGAGCGAACCCGGGAAGTGGTGTTCTTTCATTTTCACACTCCCGGACAAGCATGAAAGCTCTGATTAACATGAAAAAAAAAGCCCGCCGGATTATGGCGGGCTTCGTCTTATAATATTCACGATCAACTGTTATTTGATCCAGTCAATTTTCAGCTCAACCTTGTAGCTCTGGTTTCCAAGATTGTCCTTAATCTCGAAATTATATGGATCAGTGCGCTGGGTGAGCATCAGCAAATTCTTGTTGCCGTTGATATCTCCGCCCGTCAGCTGATAGCCGGTGTTCGGTGTGATCTTGAAGATCGGGGATGTTTTGCTCATCTTGTTGCTGATATTTTTCCAAAGCGGGTACTCTGCCTTCATAATAACAA
>CAZIHB010000276.1:0-3954 GCA_964538535.1 uncultured Hyphomicrobiales bacterium
AGATATGGGTTCCATCAGAAAAAAATATGGTACGGCAGAGGCAGTGTAGATGTAAAAATTAAAGAGACCGGCCAGGTGCTTAAGATAAAATCTTCTTATCTGAGCGATATTGAAAAGCGGGGGAGCGCGATTTCAATAACTGAAGCCCTGGCCGGGCTTAATATACCGGTTCAAGTGCTCCACGGCACCGGCGACCTTTCGGTTTCAAAAAAAGAAGCCGAAGAGCTTGCCGCCGCAGCTTCGAACTGCCCCGGGTTCGAGCTCTCGTATATCCCCGCCGCAGGGCATACTTTCGGCTTTAGTTCGAAAAAAATGATTTCCGACAGGCACATCAAAGTGTGCCTCGAGAAAACTTTCACTTTTTTTGGAATATAATGCAAAAATATATATTAATAATGTCGTGCGCTCTGTTCCTTGCCGGCTGCGAGCTGTTCGTGATCGGCTCGAAGACTCCGCCGAAAAAGATTGTAAACTTCGACAGGCAGACTGCCCTCGGCACGGTCTATCTCTTCAAGGCAGAGCTGGACAGCAACAACCTGCCCGGCGCGACGGACGTGCTTGCATCGCGCTCCGCCGTGAAATACCTCCCCGTGGAGAGGCACGCCATGCAATGGGACGTGGCGCGGCTGCGCCGCAAGATCGCGATGATGCCCGTAACGGACGTGCGCTCCGACACGATCACGCCTGCCAGCATGAAGATCAAGGTGGAATTTGACTACCTGCGCACCTTTTACTTCACAACGAGCAAGATCAGCAACGAGTGGTACATCACCGGCTACCATGACGACAACGGCTTGCAGTTCACACACGATTTCCTCTGCAAATAAAGCCACACAAAGATTACAACAGCCCGGAATATCTTTTTATATCTCCGGCTTATACCTATTTTACCTCAAATAAGTAATTATCATTGCTTCCGGAGTCGGGATGATTCAGACCAGCTTAATAAAACCTCACGGCGGCAAGCTCGCCTCGGGCATACTTCAGGGCGAAGAACTGATTGAGAGCAGGCTTAAGGCCAGGAAACTGAAAAAAATAATCCTCTCGGCGGAAGAATCCCGCGACCTCATCCTGCTCGGCATCGGCGCGCTTTCGCCACTCGACGGCTTCATGCTTCACGACGACTGGCTGGCATCGGTCAACGACATGACGACCTCCTCGGGCGCTCTCATGCCCATCCCGGTAATACTCGCCTGCACTCAGGAGGAATCTGCCGCGCTGATAACCGGCGTCGAGGCGGCGCTGTATTCCCCCGAGCATGAGGAAATACTCGGTATAATCAAGGTGGAAGAAAAGTACCCCGTGGACAAGAAAGCAGAGTGCCGCAACGTGTTCCGCACTCTCGACCAGGACCACCCCGGCGTCAAGAGCGTGCTGTCGCGCCCGGAGGTTTATATCGGCGGCAGGGTGCAGCTTCTGAGCTATGGCAGGCTGAACGGGCACCGTCCGGGATACTTCCTCACACCCTCTGAGACGCGGGATAAATTCATTTCGATGGGCTGGAGAACCATAGCCGCTATGCACAGGAGGAACCCCATGCACAGGGCGCACGAGTATCAGGCCAAGGCTGCTCTCGAGGTATCGGACGGGCTGCTCGTGCACCAGGTTATAGGCGACGGCAACCCCGGCGAACTGCCCCCGGACGTAAGAAGAAACTGCGTGGAGGAGCTGCTGAAAAACTATTTCGTCCCGGGCACTTACCTGAGCACGGGCATCCCGCTCGAGATGAGGTATGCAGGGCCGCGCGAGGCACTGCTGCACGCGATAATACGCCAGAACTACGGCGCGTCGCATATAATAATCGACAGGGACTACGCCGGCATAGGGATATACTACGGGGCATTCGAATCTCAGGATATATTCGACGCCATCCCGGAGGGCTCGCTCGAGATCAAGCCGCTCAAGATGGACTGGACATTCTGGTGCCGCAAGTGCAGCAACATGGCCTCGCTGAAAACCTGCCCCCACGGGAAGGAGGACAGGGTGCTGCTGAGCGGCACCATGATACGCAAGGTGCTGACGGAAAGCGGCGCGATACCGCCCGAGTTCAGCCGGCCCGAAGTGGCGGAGATATTGAAAAAATACTACTCCGGCTATTCCCCCGTGAGATAATAATCAAGACCGGGGCCCGTAACTGCATTCAAAATAACGGCAATGTTAAATATGCTTAATAAGTTTGATAATCAGCAAAAATTTTGATAATATTAAGCCTTGAAGAGATTGCATTTGCTCAATTAAAGAATTTTGGAGTTTTATATGCCTTTATTTGAATTCGGTACGATAAAAGTTGACGTTGACGAAGACGGCTTCCTCGAGAATCCGGAAGTCTGGAACGACGAAGTGGCTCTTGCCCTGGCCAGCACAGAAAACCTGACGGAACTGAGCGAGGAGCATTGGAATGTGATAAACTATCTTCGCGATTATTTCAAGAAATACGGCATCGCGCCAATGATACGCAAATTATGCAAGGAAACGAACTGCCCGCTGAAGCGCATGTACGAGCTGTTCCCCTCGGGCCCTGCAAAAGGCGCCTGCAAGGTGGCCGGCCTTGCCAAGCCGACGGGCTGCGTCTGATTTCGAGTGAAATAATTGATATATGATGTTATTCGCCTGATAAATATATTCAAATATATTTTCAGGCGAATTCTTTTTTTTAAAGGCCCTTACGAATATCTGCCCGAGAATATTTTTTTTAGCCGCCGTTAATACTTTGTAATAGACAAAAAAAATTCTTATTATAAGAGCCAGGAATTTTGCGATTTCTTTTTCGATTTCATTTCGCATGATTCGGCTCGAAATTTAAATTAGTATTATTTACAATAATTGATGCAATATGCCGGAAACATCAACAGACATTCTTAAAGCTGATTTTATGGAAATGGTGCCATTCAATGTGGCTGTCATGGATAACGAGTACAACATTGTTCACGCCAATTCCGGTTTCGAGAGCACGTTCGGCGATTGGAAGGGCAGGAAGTGCCACGAGCTCTGCAAGAAAAGCTCGGTGCCGTGCACTCATTGCAAGATAAAGGACGTTTTCGCCAACGGCAAGGTGCAGGTGGTCAAGGATTCTGCCTGCGGCTCGAACGGAAAACTCTCGCTTTTCACTGTCCATTTTTCCCCGATTTATGATTCGGAAGGCAAAATCACGCACGTTGTTGAAATGTCCACCAACCTGACGGACCCCGGCAACTGGCAAAAAGAATACAACATGCTTTTCGAGCGCGTCCCGGCCTATATATCCGTGATTGACAGGGATTACAACATCATAAGGGCCAACGAGAAATTCAGGGATATTTTCGGGGAATGCCGCGGAAAAAAATGCTTCGAGATATATAAAAAAAGAAAAAGCGAGTGCCAGAACTGCCCGGCGGCCCTGACGTTCAGGGACAGCGAGGAGCACGTCTCGACTCAGGTCGGGCTGACTGTCTCCGGGGAAAAATCGCACTATATCGTCACCACCATACCAATTGGATACGACGAGAAGGGCGTGTCGCTCGTCATGGAAATATCCACGGACATCACAGAGATAAACAAGCTGGAAGAGCAGCTGAAGCAGGCTCATGATTTCTATGATTCAATTATTCAAAATTCGGCCGACTGCATCATTGCGCTGGACAAAAAGGGAAAGACGCAGATCATTAACAAGGCAGCTCAGGCCCTGCTTCAATGGGACAACCTGCGCAAGCCGGGCATATTCAGGGTGCAGGAGCTGCTGCCGAAGGAATTCTTCCACGATGCCAAGGATAGCGGCGAGATAGCCAAGCTGAACGAAACATTCGTCTTCACGGATAAAGGCGAGAAGATCCCCGTCAGATTCTCAGCTTACGAGCTCAGGATAAAGAAAGCATCTATGGGCAGGGTTGCCTTCATGAAAGATCTGAGGCCGGTGAAGGACCTGGAGCAAAAAAAGGTGGAAGTGGAAAGAGAAGTGATACGCGACACATTCCGCAA
>CAZIHB010000277.1:0-3951 GCA_964538535.1 uncultured Hyphomicrobiales bacterium
GTGAGTATGCCATAATATGTCACGATGAAATTGGCTCTTGTCATTGTCAATGTATTCTGCGCGTCGAGAAGGCTTATATAGGGGATTATGCCTTCGCTATAGCCCGCCTTGTTGATTCGCCACCCTTCCTCGGAGGATTTGTATGCTTTCTCAGCGGCGGCGAGCATCTCGAAGCTGTTCCTGTAGTCCAGGAAGTTGTTCTTCACCTCCAGGCAGATCATCTGCTTCGTGCTCTCGCTCGTTTTCCTCAGGGCATTTATCTGCGCTTCCATTTCTTCTGATTTGGCTTTCGTGCCGAAGCCGCTGAAGAGGTTCCACTGGAGAACTGCTGATGCCATCCAGTATCTGCTTTCGGAGTCGAAAGTATATCTCTCGCCCTGGATGCCATAATCGGCAACAAGAGATATGCTTGGAATATTTTCGCTCTCGACGGCCTTTTTGCCGTGCGCGATCGAGCTTTCGAGCAGCGTGAGCTGTGAAAGCTCGGGCCTGCTTTTAAGCGCAGTCGCGATGGCGTCGTCGATCGAGTTATACAAGTCGAGTGATTGCATCGCTCCGGGCTGAAGCAAATCCTCGATGCCTGTGGAATCGTAGTTGATCGCCGAGTCGAAATTCCTGTTCAGCAGCCTGTTGAAGTTATTCCGCGCCAGGGCCGCCATGTTTTCCGCGGCTGAAAGCTCCTGCCTGGCACCGAAAACCATCACTTCGGCCCTGAGTTTATCAGCCTGGGGCACCCTGTCGGCCTCCACAAGCTTTGTGACCATGTTCAGATTATCATTGGCAAGGTCATAGGCGCTATTCCTGATCTCATAAAGCTGGCGTGCCTTGGCATAGTTATAATAAGCTTCCTTGATTGAATAAACAAGATTCTGCGATTTCGCCTCGTATTCCTTTTTCGCACTCTCGTATTGCTCCGTCTGGGCATTGTAGCCATGAATGATTGCCATGTTCAAAACGGGCTGCACCAGCTCAAGCTTGCTGTCCTGCTCCTGCGGCCTGATGAAAGTCATCTTCTCGTCCGTCAGCCTTATCGGCAGCCTGGCGTATTCGTAGAGCGGGTTAAGCATCGAGCCGAGCGGAAATACGAAAGACCTTCCCCCGCCGGCCTTCGAGAAGCGGGATGTGAGGTCGAGCCTTGGCATGAAGTTGGCCATGGACTGACTTTCCCTGGCTTTATATACTTTCAGGCTCTCGCCGGCGCCCTGCAGCTCCAGGTTGTTTTTCAATCCGGTCTTGACGTAGTCCTCCAGGTAGTTTTCATTCGGCCTGGCTGCAAGCACTCCCGCCGAGAGGAATAACACCGCCAGAATAAGGATTCTTCCCATTACGTCCTCATGATGTGGTTTTATTTAATATATAATTGGATGTCATATTCCACAAATGTTCCATTATGTTGTCCAGGTCCATTTTCGAGAGGATCTGCTCCCAGTAGTCAATGCGCCCGTTCTGCGCGGCCTGCTGAATATTCAGTTTATGAACGTGCATCATGTGGTCGAACGCGCTGATTATTCCGTTGCTGGTGGCCCAGGCCATGATCGCCATCTGGTAGGGGTCTATGTCGCTCCTGAATGTTTTTGCCTCGGCCCCTTCGCAGATGACCCTCGTGACTATGTCCCATATTTCCTGATTCTTCCTGATCAGCTCCTTAGCGTTTTCAGATCTGCGCATACTCTCGCTCATCTCGTGATCCTCCATGCCGACCATCAGCATGAAGACGTCGCGGTGCCGCCGGTAGAACTCAAGGTATATCTTTCCTATCCTGAGCAGCTTTGCCTCGGGTGCCTCGCGCTCCGGGCAGCAGGTCTTGATCATGTCAATCAGGATACTAAGCCCGTTGACGATTATAGCGGCAAACAGGTCTGCTTTATTCTGAAAATAAAGATAGAGAGTGCCCCGGCTGATCTCGCATTCGTTTGCAATCATCTCCATCGTGGTTGCCCTCAGCCCCCGGCTGATAAATATCTTCTCCCCCGCCTGCAGTATAAGCTTTCTTCTCTGTTCCTTCTCTCTTTCTTTTCTTTCTTTGACTCCCATGCCCATATCTCAGAAAATTAATTCAACATAATATGCCGCTCGTTCAAGTCCCAAACGATTTCAATTGAACAAAGTTTCAATAAAATAATTATTGATATAAAATATCGATACGATATTAAATATCAAATCGTAAGTTGCTGAACAAGCGTTCTGCAAATTTACAAAACGTCAGCATCGCGATGATAATCTTTTTTTCTGCCGGAAAGCCGAAATTTGTCTTTTGTTAAGTAACCTTTTTGCTGCAATTTACTCTTACTACTGATTATAAACGCCGCGCGGAATAGTGTTGGAGTCAAGAGAACAATTCTTTATGGCGCTCGAGCCGGTTTACGAGAACCTGGAAAGGTTCGCCCTGAACCTTGCAAGGAACAGGGATCTTGCCCGCGATATTGTGGGGGAGACCGTGCTGCGCGCCTGCGAGAATTATTCCGCGATAAGGAGCGAGAAGGCCCTGCTCAGCTATTTGTTCACCACAGCCGGCAGGATATATTATTCCATGGCCGAGATGAACAGGAGATCTGCCGGCGCAGGTGCCTGCAGCGTGGAAGAGCTTTTCGGCGGGGGGATCGCTCCCGATGACGAGCTCGAGATTCAAATGCTTTATGATGCCATGGACAAGCTGGAAGAAAGGCAGAGGGAAGCCCTCCTGCTGGCTGAGATAATGGGGTTCAAGCTGAAAGAGGTGGCGGAAATTCAGGGCACGAGCGTTGCCAACGTGAAGGTGAGAGTGCACCGGGCGAAAAAAGCCCTGAAACAAATTCTTGGAGCTGAAGAAAATCACAAGAGATTTGCTGTTGGAGAAATTCGGTCTAAATTGATATGAACATTAAGAGCAGCCTGGAGAAAGCCCGTGCAATGCGGTCGAACAACCCCCTGTTCACTCGCGAAGAGCTGAGGGAATACGTCACAGCGAGAGCTTCATCGGGCAGTCTGCCCGATCTGCCGAAGCCGCGCGCGCGGGTGCCGCGCTTTGCTGTTGCAGCAGCGGCCGCCTGCCTTGCCCTGGCTTCGATAGCGGGCGGCACCTATTTGTTCATGCGAAGCGGATCGAACGATATTCTGCCCGATGCGAAAAATAGCACGATGATGCCCGCTGCCATGCACGGGCAGGATAATGACGCGCTGCACGCTAAGAGCGGATCCGGGGCGGGCTTTACGTCTGAACAGGACCGTCACGGCTTCAAACCGGGCGATGCCGGTGCCCTTGGCGAGGCATTGATCAACGGGCAGGGGCGCTCGGAAAGAAATGCAGGGCCTGATGGGAACCGCGTTCAAAAAAATGACACCGCACAGGCTTTCAACACCGATATATTGCTCACTCTCGGCGGTAGTTCCGACTTTCCATATAAATACGTGAGGATAGCCCTTGGTAAAAAAGAGGTCTGGGCCGGCAACGACAGCACTCTGGTTGTTACCCCCTCGGGAATCAGCCGGGGAAGGAAGCTCGAGCGGGACGGGCTCGCGGCGCTTTCAAGGGAAATACTGAAGGATCACCCGGATACCAGGCTGCCCGCGATAGATTTTTCCAAGCCATTGACAAGCTGGGTGGAGTTCGAGTGTGCCGTTGATTCCGCCATGGCGGCCGATCCCTCGGGAAGCCCCTCGCTGAGCCTTTATAAAGAGCTGGTGAACATTCTTATTAATTATACTGACGGCATTAACAGGATTACAATTGGGCCCGACGAGCTGCAGCGCTTCGGCATCGAAACGCGCGGGGGACGCCTTGTCTTGAACTCGGAATCAACCACCGGAACGGCGCGGGATTGCAAGGGCGCCCTGCCGGAAGACTGCCCCTCGGCCCTTCGTGCCGCCGGGTATGATCCTGATAACCTGCCGGCGGCCGTGCTGAAAAAAGTTGAAATCGACCTCGCCGGGGCCTGCCACGGGAAGTGTGCCCATTGCCCCGCCGTCAGCCAG
>CAZIHB010000278.1:0-3950 GCA_964538535.1 uncultured Hyphomicrobiales bacterium
TCCTTCAGCACCTCGTACCTGTAATAGTGGCAATTTTCGGGCTTGTTCAGCTTGTTGAATACAGCGATTGCCATATCCCTGCAATTGCCGTAACCACATGAAGAACAATTATAAATGTGCTCGGGTTTTGTTTTTTTCATTTCCTTGTAAATCTGCTTCAAAGTGAACTCGTCGGGCACGCGCAGTGTGTTGCATGATGAGAGGTCTTTGTACTTCCTGTCATATATTCCCGGTTTCCAGTATTTATCAATTGATTTATCAATTGATTCATTAATGGAAACGCTGCCCGTTTTGTCCTTCTTCGCTTCGAACTCTTTGCCCAGCCGGCGTCTTCTTTCTTCAACATGCCACTCCAGCTCGTCCGAACATTTCGCGGCGTTGCTTGTGCCGGGGCCGCCATTGCAGCCAAGTTCGCAATTAAGGCAATCAACGAGCAGTGGATTCATCCTCTTGTTAACGCTTTCTCGGAATTGCTTCAGGTAATGGTAAACGACTCCCGGGCCCTCGATTTTTTTTGTCTTGGTGCTTATGCCCGGCAGGTCCCTCTCCGCCGTCTTCATCAAGCCACCCGGAGCTGAGAACAGCACAGCCCTTTCCGCGGGCGGATTATCATATGGCACGTCATTCATCCAGCGGAGGTCGAGACCGTTGGCCTCGAAATAATTCTCTATGGATTTTATCGTGGCATTATAGTCCACGTATCCCGTCTCGGCAAATTCCCTCTTCTTGGCCAGGCAGGGCGAGATCGCCACCACTTTGTGGTCGCGGTATTCCGGGTAATACTCCCTCACCATGCGCGCGGTGTGAAGCATCGGGCTGTCGGCCGGGGCGAGGTATTCAATCAGGTTCGGCTGGTATATCTGGATGAATGATACTATCGCGGGGCATGGCTGGGCTATCACGGCAGCCGGCTTTTTCCTGCTTATGTGGTCAAGATAGGACTTGACTGTCAGCTCGGCACCGAAACTGACGTCAAAAACCGCTTTAATGCCTATCTTCTTCAGCCAGGAATTCAATTTCAGAAATCTGTTCGGGAATCCTGCAGCCACAGCCGGCGCTACGATGGCAATCATTTTTTCACCCTTCGAGAGGGCTGCCATCATTTTATCAAAATCATCAATTCCTATCCTGGCCCCATGCTCGCAGGCAGTTATGCAATTCCCGCAGCCAATGCACATATCATCGTTTATCTCCACGGTGCTACCGCTGCCGTCATTGCAAAACTTCACGGGGCATACGCTTATGCACTTGTGGCAGTTAACGCATTTTTCCTTTAGCACATCAACTACTTTTACTAAACTTGACATTAGCGGCACCTGCTTCTAATTATTAACATCACGAACCAAACTGCAAAGATAAAAAATTATCTATTACTTTATCCGGTAAATGGGATTTTATTTAAAAGGGCTTGTGCATAATGCCATGAACATATTTTTACCGGCTGCTTTTAATGCCGGCTGATTGGCATTCTGCCCGTTTTTTTACTTTCCTTCCTGTCGGTTCAAATTCCGCTTCCGCTTTTAATAGAATTTCTCTTAATTTGTTCTGATCATTCTATCTTGTTTTTTTTATTATATTTTGGGATACCGGATGAAGATCAGAATACTCTTTTTAATGCTTATCCTGGCATTGTCGGCAGGATTCTCCGAGCTAGCAGCTCAGAACCAGCCCGCATCGCCGGGTGATTTCACAAGGTGGGTGAATCCTTTCATTGGCACCGGAGCCAAGCCCAACAGCCTCTCGGGCAGCGTGTTCCCGGGGGCCTGCCACCCCTTCGGGCTGGTGCAGCTCAGCCCCGATGAATACGTCGATCCCGAGGAACCTGCCTCCTGCTACGGCTACGAGAAAAACACAATTTTCGGATTCAGCCACACGCACCTGAACGGCACCGGCGTGGGCGACCTCTACGACGTGCTGATAATGCCGACAACCGGCGAAATCAAAACCGAGCCCGGCGATGAAACACGCCCCGGGAGCGGCTATGGATCAAGATTCAGGCACGAGACCGAGGCTGCCGGCCCGGGGTATTACGCCGTCACTCTTGATGATTACAAGATTCGGGCGGAACTCACCGCGACTTCGCACACAGGGATGCATCGCTACACCTTCCCGAGAGATGCGCGGTCGCACGTTATTATAGACTTGAACTATTCCGTCGATAAAAAACGCCCATACAGGGTTTGCAGGATTATCACCGCCTCGATGAAAGCCGTTGATGATCACACGATTGAGGGATACCGCGTCATCACCGGATGGAGCAGGCTCAGGAAAGTTTATTTCGTCGCGCAGTTCTCCAAGCCTTTCAAATCCGTTAATTTCTATAGCGGAAAAAGAGAATACGAGAATATTCCGCTGATCAACGGAATTAATCTTCGGGCTGCCGTCAACTTCAGCACCGAGGAGAACGAGCAGGTGCTGGTTAAAGTCGGGATTTCCACCGTGGACCAGGAAGGGGCAAGAAATAACCTCAATGCGGAAATCAAAGATTGGGACTTCGACGGCACAATGCGCAGCACGAAGAATGAATGGAACAAACTCCTTTCCTCCATACAGATAGAGGGGCCGGACGAGCTGAAACAAACATTCTACACCGCGCTCTACCGAAACTTCATCCAGCCGAACAATATAGCCGACGTGGACGGACGATACATAGCACCCGACTACTCCGTGAAAACTGCACCCTCCGGCAGGTACTACTCCACGTTCTCACTCTGGGACACCTACCGCGCGGCTCACCCGCTTTACACGATTATACAACCGCAGATGGACGCGGCATTCATCTCGAGCATGATAGCGCAGCAGGAAATTTACGGCTACCTGCCGATCTGGCACTTGTGGGGGGACGACAACTACTGCATGATCGGAAACCACTCCATTTCCGTTATTGCAGATGCCATGGGGAAAGGGATAAAGGGCTTCGATTATGAAAAAGCATACGAGGCTTGCAGGGCATCCTCCACCATAGATCACCTGAACTCGCCCTGGACGGTGCTGAACAAGTTCGGCTACATGCCCGAGGACTTGCAGACTCAATCCGTTTCCATCACACTCGAGTTGGCGTTCAACGATTGGTGCATGGCAAAAATGGCAAAAATGCTTCATAAAGATGATGATGAGAAATTCTTTGCCTCAAGGTCTGAATCCTATAAAAAGCTTTATGACAGCACTACATCATTCTTCAGGGCAAAAGACAGCCGCGGCAGGTGGATGACGCCATTCGACCCGCTTCAGTACGGCGCCAACGGCGGCTTCCCCTTCACGGAGGGAAACGCCTGGCAGTACTTCTGGTACGTGCCGCAGGACGTCAACGAGCTGATGAGACTTGTCGGCGGAAAGGAAAAATTCGCTGCAAAGCTTGATACTTTCTTCACTCTCAACGCTTTGCCAGGCGAAGTGAACAACAACGCCTCGGGATTTATCGGCCAGTATGCCCACGGGAACGAACCCAGCCACCACGTCGTTTACCTTTACAACTGGGCGGGCGAGCCATGGAAGGCACAGTATTACAGCTCGAAGGTGCAGAATGAGCTTTATAACAACACCGTTTACGGGCTATGCGGCAACGAGGACTGCGGCCAGATGAGCGCCTGGTTCATTCTGAGCGCGATGGGCTTCTACCCTGTCAATCCATCCGACGGAGTTTACGCTGTCGGCTCGCCATCGATACCGAAGGCCGTCATCAGCGCACCCGGCGGCAAAAGCTTCGTCATCACGGCTAAGAATGCAGGAAAGGATAACCCCTACGTGCAGTCTGTCAGGCTGAACGGCAAGGCCTACAATAAAACCTGGCTGCTGCATGGCGATATTATGGCCGGCGGCACACTTGAATTCGTGATGGGACCGAAGCCGAATAAAAAATGGGGCACCGGAAAAGATTCGGCGCCGCCCGATATAAAATAATCAGGCATAAACTAAAATGATGCAGCCCGGCAAAACATCGTTTAACCGGG
>CAZIHB010000279.1:0-3943 GCA_964538535.1 uncultured Hyphomicrobiales bacterium
GTCCCAAAACTCAGCTCCTTATTTTATATTTTCTGTTGCGACAATAATTGTCAAATGATGTGAGCGTTTTCTAACTCTGTATGCCCTTCCCATTGGCGCAGGCTGTATGCGCTTGACTGTCGGGCCTTCGTTCACGAATACTTCTTTCACTACATAATCTGATTCGTTCGCGTTCGGCCTTTCTTCCGATTCGCTAACTTTCTGTTTCAGGTTCGAAACTGCCGAGCGAAGTACCATTTCGGCATCCCTTGCGGCCAGTTTCGTTGAGAAGCGCAGTATGCTCAACGCTTCTTCCACCCTCTTGCCGCGTATCATGTCTATTACCAGACGCATCTTACGCGGTGACGAGCGGATATATTTTTTTAATGCCCTTGCTTGCATCACAACTCCAGTGGTTATTTCTTACCTTTATCTTTTCTATGTCCGGCATGACCTCTGTACGTTCTCGTCGGGGAGAACTCTCCCAATTTATGGCCTACCATGTTTTCTGTGATGTAAACGGGGATAAAATTCTTCCCGTTATGTACCGCCACGGTGTGGCCGACAAAGTCCGGCGTAATTGTTGACGAGCGTGACCATGTCTTGATTACCTGCTTCTTCTTGGACTGATTCATGTCCTCAATCTTCTTGAGAAGCTTATAGAACACGAATATGCCTTTTTTTAGCGAGCGAGCCATAAACTACCTTTATTACTTTTGTTTCCTTGAACGAATAATGTACTTATCTGATGGATTGCGCCTCTTGCGCGTCTTCAAGCCCTTGGCATATTTACCCCAGGGTGATCTCGGGTGCAGGCGTCCGCCGCCCGACTTCGAGGTGCCTTCGCCGCCGCCCATCGGGTGGTCTATCGGGTTCATGGCCATACCGCGTGTCTGCGGCCTGATGCCGAACCAGCGCAGGCGTCCTGCCTTGCCCCAGAGTATGTTCTCGTGCTCGTGGTTGCTTATCTTGCCGAGTGTGGCATAGCAGATATTCGGCACTAATCTGAGTTCGCCCGAGGGCATCTTCAGTGTGGACATCTTGCCTTCGTTGGCCACAAGCTGGCACGATGCTCCGGCGCTTCTTGCTATCTGGCCGCCCTTGCCGGGTTTCATCTCTACGTTGTGCACGAACAGGCCCACAGGGATTCGCTTCAGTGGAAGCGCGTTCCCGTCCTTGAATTCTACGTCCGGGCCGGCCACGATCACATCGCCAACCTTGAGCCCGTCCGGGGCCAGTATATATCTTTGTTCGTTGTCTTCATACCTGACCAGGGCTATTCTCGAGGTTCTGTTAGGATCGTATTCTATCGTCTCCACGACGGCTTTCATGTCGATCTTGTTCCTCTTGAAATCGATGATCCTGTATTTCCTCTTGTGGCCGCCGCCGCGGTGCCTTGAAGTTATGCGTCCGGTATTGTTGCGGCCGCCTGATTTCTTCAGCGCCACCGTCAACTTCTTCAATGGCTTGTCGGCCGTGATATCTTCATATCCGTCCACCGAGTAGAACCTTGTTCCGGGCGTTATTGGCTTTAATAATCTGATTCCCATTTCTATTTTCGTTTCTATGTTGTCAAAAATGCTTTATTATGAACCGGATGCACCGGAAACCAATTCTATAGTCTGGCCGGCTTTCAAAGTGATATAAGCCTTCTTCTTCAATGGCGTCGAGCCACGCATGATGCCGCGGCGAGTGAAGCGAGTCTTGTTCTTGCCCTTGATGCGCACTGTGCGCACGCTGGCGACGTCAACTTCAAACATCTCCTCGATAGCTTTCTTTATTTCAATCTTGTTGGCGTTCGGATCCACCTCGAACACGTACTGGCCGCCTGACTGGACTTTCATGGCCTTTTCTGTGATCACCGGGCGCCTTATTAGCTGAATCATTTCTCAGTTCCAATATTAATTCTTAAATGAGTTCTCGATTGATTCTACAGCCCCCTTGAACAAAAGGAGCTTCTTATGGCAAAGTATGTCGTAGGTCGAAACCTTATCATAAGAATTTATCGATACATTTGGAATATTACGAGCCGAGAGATACATGTTCATATCATAGGCCGGAAGAAGAATAAGCGTCTTCTCTCCGTCCAGCTTCAGATTCCTCAGCATGGTGAACACAGACTTTGTTTTTACCTGTTCAAGCTTGAAATCCTCAACCACCATAATATTCTTCTCTGCCGCGCGAAGAGACAATGCGCTCTTCCTGGCAAGGCGTGCCACCTTCCTGGGTATTTTCAGGTCGTAGGTGTGCGGTTTCGGGCCATGAACCGTGCCGCCGCCCACCCATACAGGTGATCTGTTGGAACCGGATCTTGCTGTGCCACGGCCTTTCTGTCTCCATGGCTTCTTGTTGCCGCCGGACACCTCGTGGCGAACTTTTGTCTTGTGGGTGCCTTGTCTTTTGCGGGCAAGATGCACTACTATAGCGTAGTGCATGGCTGTCTCGTTTGGCTCAACGGCAAACACTTCTTCGCTGAGTTCTATCTGCCCGTTGATCTGCCCGTCTTTTGTATGTAAATCTAACAACATCTTATTTTAGCCTTATTGCTTGATTATTTCCAATAATGAATTAGGAGCCCCGGGAACGCTGCCCTTTAATAATATCAGGTTCTGATCCGGAAGTATCTTCACAACTTCGATGTTGCGCACTGTGGTCTGGCATCCGCCCATTCTGCCTGCCATGCGGAGGCCTTTGATTACTCTTGACGGATAGGATGAGGCTCCGATCGAGCCCGGGTGGCGCTGCCTGTCACTCTGGCCGTGAGACGTCATGCCCACGCCGCCGAAATGATGGCGCTTCACCACGCCCTGAAAGCCCCGGCCCTTCGATGTTCCGGTCACTCTGACCATATCGCCAATTGCAAATGATCCTTCTGCCGTGATAACGTCGCCCGGCTTCACGTCGAGCTCCAGCTCCCTGAATTCCTTCAGGTGTCTTTGCGGCTCCACTCCTGCACTCTTGAAATGACCCATGAGGGGCTTATTCACCTTGCGCTCTTCTATGTTGCCGAATCCCAGCTGCACAGCTTTGTAACCATCGCGTTCAGGTGTCCTTACCAACACTACCGGGCAGGGGCCTGCTTCCACTATCGTGCAGGGCATCTGGCGACCGTCGTCGGTAAAGAAGCTTGTCATTCCGATTTTCTTACCTAAAATGGCTGATTTCATTTAGAACTCCTTTAATTACACTTTTACTTCCACATCTACGCCGGCGGGCAACTCCAGGCGCATCAAAGCATCAATAGTTTTCTGTGTCGAGCTGAATATGTCTATTAAACGCTTGTGCACCCTGGTCTCGAACTGTTCACGCGACTTCTTGTCAACGTGCGGCGATCTGTTCACCGTATATATTGTCCGCCGGGTTGGCAGCGGTATCGGTCCCGATACCACTGCTCCGGTCTGCTTTACTGTTCGGACAATCCTCTCTGAAGACTTGTCTATCAGTTTGTGATCGTATGATTTCAATTTTATTCTTATTCTTTGTGTTGCCACGACTTTATCCTTTTATCTTTAATACCCGGAATTTAGAGTTTACTCGATCTTCCTGAAGGTTATTATTCAATAATCTTTGTTACTACGCCGGCGCCTACTGTGCGGCCACCCTCGCGGATAGCGAAATGCAATCCTTCTTCCATAGCTACAGGTGTGATCATTTCTACTGTCAGATTGTCCAGGTTGTCGCCGGGCATAACCATTTCAACGCCGCCTGGCAAGTTCAGGTTGCCTGTCACGTCTGTCGTGCGGAAGTAGAACTGCGGGCGATAGCCGTTGAAGAACGGTGTATGGCGGCCGCCTTCTTCTTTCTTCAACACGTAAACCTGCGCGTTGAATTTGTGGTGAGGTGTGATCGATCCGGGCTTGGAAATAACCATGCCGCGCTCGAGCTCGTTCTTGTCCACGCCGCGGAGCAAAAGGCCGACGTTGTCGCCTGCGCGCCCTTCATCAAGAAGCTTGCGGAACATTTC
>CAZIHB010000280.1:0-3928 GCA_964538535.1 uncultured Hyphomicrobiales bacterium
GTGCTCGTCATACTGGTGCCCGTGCCTGCAGAGCACGCCGTAATCTTCGTTTTTATAGGAGTTGACGTAATCGATGCTGATATTCTTCGGTATATTCTGCCATATAGTATATTTCATGCCTTCATAAAAATTCAGCACCCTGTCGTGGTTGCCGATCACATAAATAATGCTGACCGGCAGCTGCGGATTATAATTATTCGCCCTGTTGAGCGTGTTGTTTATAAAATTAATAAATGACTGTGTGGCAGGCTGGTTTATAATATGATTAAGCAGTTCGGCGTATTTATTCTCGACTTTCGGATCGGGATTCATTCCGAACTGGTTCAGTTTCCCCGTGGCCGAGTTCCATGGCCTCTCGTTGGCAGGAAATTTCTGCCAAAACGTTGTGCGTACAAAATCGAATATGTCGCCGTTCAGGACGAGGCGTATCTCGCGAACGGGATGGATGCCCGAGGCTGCCCTCGAGAGCTCGAGATATTTATCGACCTGCGAAAATATCTCGGTTTCCAGCAGGTTGAATGCTTTTTCCGAAATATTACAGGAAGCCGTGGAATCGGAAAGGTGCAAATCGCTTATCACGGTTAACATATTTACCCCTTTGAATGGTTAAAAAAATGCGTTCCGAAAAGCCCGGAGCGTTGGCGGCACTTTTTCCCTGATTGATCGAATCATCTTATCGCTCCATTAATAATCAATAAAAGCATACCCGTGGATATGCCATTGATTTATTTGTTAGTAAAGTTTTTGATCGTGCATTATTGCAGGGAATGAAATATTTATCGGGCTGAATTCAGCCCGTTATATTTGATTTTAATGGTAATTAGCGGCACAGCAGGCGCGATGGTATAATAGTAATCGTTTCGTCTATAAGCAATTGAGTAAGGAGATCAGCTGCCGGATTATTATTTGGAATCAATATTTAAACAATAAAATAACGATATATATTTTTCGGAAAAGATTAATACGATACGATTCAGGCCAAAGCAAAAAAAGGGGGCAGAAGCCCCCTCTTTAATCTATAACAGTAAATCACTGATCACCACGTTCCGGGATTTTCAAGATACTCGTTGATGGATCTTGCCGCGGTGCGGCCCGCGCCCATGGCGAGGATCACAGTGGCACCGCCGGTAACGATGTCGCCGCCGGCAAAGACGCCTTTCTTGTTTGTCCTCATTGTGGCCTCGTTCACGAGTATGTTGCCCCACTTGTTCACGTTCAGATCGGGTGTAGTCTGGCTGACTATCGGGTTAGAGCCGTTGCCGATGGCGCACACGGCCACCTCGATGGCGATTTCCTCGATGGCGCCCTCGATCGGCACCGGCCTGCGCCTGCCGGAGGCATCAGGTTCGCCGAGCTCCATCTTCTGTATGACCATCGAGCGGATGCAGCCCTGATCGTCTCCTTTCAGCTCGGTCGGTGCTGTCAGCAGCATGAATTCCACTCCTTCTTCTTTCGCGTGGTGCACTTCCTCGATCCTCGCGGGCATTTCTGCTTCCGTGCGCCTGTAAACGATCATTGCGCGTTTCGCGCCAAGCCTCAGCGACGTGCGGACGGCATCCATCGCTGTGTTGCCGCCGCCGAAGACGGCCACGCTTTTATCCTTCACGTCGAACATTGGTGTGTCGCTGCGCGGGAAGTCATAAGCCTTCATCAGGTTCACGCGCGTCAGGTACTCGTTCGAGGAATAAACGCCGTTCAGGTGCTCGCCGGGTATGTTCATAAAGTAGGGCAGCCCCGCGCCCACTCCAACGAAGACAGCATCGAAGCGCGCGAGCAGCTCGTCGATTGTCTCGGTCATGCCGACAACGTAGTTAGTGATGAATTCGACGCCGTGCTTCTTCAGCCCCGAGACCTCGGCCTGCACGATTTCTTTCGGAAGGCGGAACTCGGGTATGCCGTACATCAGCACTCCCCCGATCTCGTGAAGAGCTTCGAAGACGGTGACGTCGTGGCCCATCTGAATCAGGTCGCCTGCGCAGCTCAGCCCGGCCGGGCCTCCGCCGACAATTGCTACTTTTTTGCCTGATTTTTGTGATTTGGCGCCGTCTCTTATTCCGAGATTCTTTCTTTCCCAGTCGGCTGCAAAGCGTTCAAGATAGCCTATGGCAACCGGTTTTCCTTTCTTGCCGACTATGCACTGCTTCTCGCATTGCTCTTCCTGGGGGCACACCCTGCCGCAGACAGCAGGCAGCGCATTGTCTTCTTTCAGGATTGACGCGGCTTTCTCGTAATTTCCTTCTGCTATCATGCGTATGAAATCGGGGATCTTGACGCTGACGGGGCAGCCGGCGACGCACGCGGGCTTCTTGCACCCCAGGCAGCGGTTGGCTTCCTCGCGGGCAGTGGCTTCGTCATATCCAAGGTTCACTTCAAAAAAATTGCGGGCACGCACTTTCGGATCCTGCTCGGGCATCTTGTGCCTATCGATCAGCATTCTTTCTTTTGGTGTCAGCTCAGCCATTCTTTTCCTCCTTAACTTTTTCTTTCTGCCCTTTTTCAAACATTTTGTCAAGATTGCACAAGTGCTGCTCGAGTGATATTTTCTCTTCTTTCAGATACATCCTGTTCCTTTGCGTCAGTACTGAGAAATCGACCTTGTGGGCGTCGAATTCCGGGCCGTCAACGCAGACGAACACCGTCTTGCCATCGACAATTGCACGGCAGCCGCCGCACATCCCCGTTCCGTCCACCATCACCGGGTTGAGGCTGACAACCGTCTTGATCCCGTATGGCCTCGTAGTCTCGGCAACTGCCTTCATCATCGGTATGGGGCCGATGGCAAGGACGAAGTCGATTTTGCGCCCGCTTTCGATCAGCTCCCTGAGCTTGTCGGTGACGAAGCCGTGATAGCCGTAGGAACCATCGTCCGTGGTCGGATAGACTTCATCGGCAACCGATCTCATCTCTTCCTCGAGGATGACGTAGTCCTTCGAGCGCCCGCCAATTATGCTGATCACGTGATTGCCCGCGCCCTTCAGGGCCTTGGCAGTCGGGTAGGCAATAGCAGTGCCCACGCCGCCGCCGATGCTTACGGCAGTTCCAAAATTTTCAATCTCGGAGGCCTTGCCGAGCGGCCCGACAAGATCGCGAATAAAATCGCCCGCCTCGAGCATGTTGAGCTGTTTGGTGGTTTTGCCGATTCCCTGCACGATTATTGTGATCGTGCCGTCTTCGGTGTTCGAGTCAGCGATGGTCAGCGGCACCCTCTCACCGTTCTCGTGAATTCTGAGGATGATGAACTGGCCGGGCTTCCTTTTCTCGGCAATTTTAGGAGCCTCAATTTTAAATAGCTTTACGTCGGGACCGACAAATCTTGCTTCGACGATTTTGTTCATATTATAACCCTGCAAAATGCGGTTCAATACACCGCTATAATAAGATAATATATTCCGTTTAAAAACCCGAATACTAAATTAAAATCAAAAATACGATATAAAAATACCTATTAACACTATTTTTCGGATTTTCATATTATTTGTGTTGTCAGTAATAAAACTCATATTTTGGAATTTCTTTTTTTATTACTGTATTTTCCTTAATATATGTGTTGCAATTAAAAACTATTTTTTTAGAAGCGAGGAAATCATATGGCTAAGAAAATTCTTCTGACTATGGTTATCGTGGCCCTGTCGTTTATTAATACGCTGGCTGCCAAATACGACTATGCCACGATGCGCGATGCCAACGGTATGGAGTATAAAACCGCCGAGGGCGATCCGCTCGCGGCCAGGATTTATAAGCTGGCTAACGGGCTCACGGTCTATTTATCTGTGAACAAAAATGCCCCGAGAATTGAAACCTATATAGTCACGAGAGCGGGATCCACCTACGACCCCGCGGACAATACGGGCCTGGCGCACTATCTTGAGCACATGATGTTCAAGGGCACGGGCAAAATTGCCACCACGGACAGGGAAAGCGAAAAACC
>CAZIHB010000281.1:0-3925 GCA_964538535.1 uncultured Hyphomicrobiales bacterium
TCACTAATTACAACCAACTATTGGAATTCAAAGGAAAGATTGAGACAGAAGACAAAAAATCAATTAAGGCATTAGTAAATGCAGATAGGTTTACATATAGAATTTGGAATACCGGTAATTTCAATTTTTATGCTGACAGCATTTCTGAGGAATTTAGGATTTTCGTTCTGCCTCAGGATAAAAACTATGTTCCCGGCTACTATAAAAAGGATTCAATTGCTTCGGACTGGTATTACGGCGCGAGTGTGCTCAATAGGTCCGTTCCCGACACTAATATAGTTGTAACTTTAAAAAAGGTTAGAAGAACAGGCGGGAAACATTCATATACAGGGTTTGTTAATTTAATAGTAGTCGATGCCATGAAGCCCCCTGACGGAGAAGTACTGGAAGATACAACTCACATTACTCCTGCTATAGTATATTGCTATAACATAGCAGGCGACGTGGTGGAATACACAATGCCACATAATTATAAAGGCCAATTTACAATCAATGGTCTTGCCCCCGGTACATACAAGATTAAACCACGATTTGGAAGTTGTTGGAGCGACGAAAGATATATTACAATATCTGATCAAAGCCCCATGGACACAATTGACCCTGCTGAATATAGAATAGGGGGCGATGATAACCCCGAGAAAGATCCAAAAATTGAAGTAAAAATAAGGCAGGTTGGCTTTTCAGCTAAAAGCAAGCAGCTTCTCCCGGGTGATACCGTGCATATGCACATCGCGGCAGAGACACTCGGACCATATGAAATATCCCCGTATATTGAGCTTCTTCTTAAGAATTATGTTAATGATACGATGCCAATTGGAGTTAGATTGATTGAATATCCGCTGGCAGAAGAGCAGAAAGGACATTTCCACTCAATCATATTAAACAGTCAGTACAAGGAATCTTATTACAATTTCGAAATGAATTTTGTTATCACTAAGCTCTTCGCAACGAGTATATCAATAAAAGCAGCCCTTAATGCTCCGATTTTCGGCAATCCATGGGATTGGGCTCAGGCCTGCCTTTATCTCTCCCCCGACAGCACTTACCTTATCAACCCGGGGAATGTCGTCAGCGTGGATGAAGATATTCCGGTTTCAGGAAAAAGCTCTGCGCGTGCCACGCCCAACCCGGTCGAAGCCGGCGGCACATTAAGGCTGCAGTGGAGCTCGGCGCTGCCGGCGGAAACCGCCATCGATATTTACTCGAGCACAGGCATGCTCCTCTTTGGCGAGAGCGAGGGAATGCTTCCCGCCGGCCTGCAGACGGCCTGCATCCCCGCGGACAACTTCGCCCCCGGCGTGTATAATGCCGTTATCCGATCCGGAAGCGCTGTTTTCAGGGCGAGGTTCGTCGTGAGGTAGGTGATGAGTAAAAACAGCGACAACGGCAGCCTGCAGTAGTCATCCCCGCGAAGGCGGGGATCTATAAGTTCTTGCAATTCAATTGATTCCCGCATTCGCGGGAATGACGATTGAAGACATCTTACCCAAAATCCGGACTTTTCATACAGACTGGCAGGTTGGAGGGATATTCAAAAAAATAAAAGCGGGCTGCCTCGGAAAGGCAGCCTGATTTTTTTACTGCAGATTTTAAAAAAATATAACATTTCAGCGCAACATATTCTTGTTTATGCCGTATTGCCATCGTATGATAATTTATAAATTGGATATTGCGATGAATAAATATATACTATTTTTTATTTTTATAATAAACTGCGCCGCTTCTTCGGCGGGCACATCAATCAGGCTGAACAATATTCAGGCCAATATCACGCTCGACGGCGCCATCGACGACGCCTGGAGCATGGCGGATTCCACCTCCGACTTCGTGCAGGTGAACCCCTATTTCGGCCGGACGCCAACTTACAAAACCACTGCCAAAATCCTCACGAACGGCACAGCACTCTTCTGCCTCTATATATGCGAGGTGCCGGCCGGCCGCGTGCAAACCCTCGTAACCCCGTTCGACAACGCCGACGGGGACCATGTCAACCTGTTTCTCGATCCCTTTCGCGATAAAACCAACGCCTACCGCTTCGACGTTAATTCGGCGGGGCAGCGCTCCGACGCGGTTATGACCGACGATGCCCGAAACACAGACTTCTCCTGGGACGGCGTTTGGTTCGCAGCAGCAAGGGTTTATGAGGACCGTTACATAGTAGAAATGGAAATTCCTTTCAAATCGATACGCTATTCCAAGAACGTGACCGACTGGGGAATTGATTTTCAGCGGTGGGTGCCGGACAAGATGGAGGATCTCTCCTGGTCGCGCTACTCGAGGGAAGAGGAAATGCGAGTATCGAAATTCAACACTATGCTCAACGTCCGGCCGGCGGAATCGGGCCTGTCGTTCGAGGCGTACCCGGTTGGCATCGTGCGGCTCGAGAAGGAGCGCCAAGAGCCGAACAGCACGAGGCCCGACATTGGCCTCGATCTGAAGTGGAATCCCCGCCCGGAGTTCGGGCTTTCACTCACGGCCAATCCCGATTTCGCGCAGATCGAGGCAGACCCCTCGCAGGTGAATTTGACAAAATATGAATTATACTATGACGAACGCAGGCCGTTCTTCATGGACGGGGCAGAAATATTCGGCCCGATTGGCAAGGAGAGCAACGGATTTTATTCACCGCTTGAATTCATTTACTCGCGCAGGATCGGCAAGAAATTGCAGGACGGCTCGGAAGTGCCGATATATGGCGGCGGAAAAATTGCCGGAAAGTCAGACGGCTGGGAATATGGCGGCCTGATGGCATACACTGGCGGGAAAAACGCCGCTGACGCGGATAACGGCGCGAAAATCACCGAAAATGAAGCACTCTTCGGCGTGGCAAGGCTGAAGAAATCATTGTTCGAAAACTCGACTGTCGGGATGCTTTTCGCCGGGAAGAGCAGCAGCGGCAAAGGGCAGTCCGTGCTCGCGATCGATGGCGCCTACCGCAAAAGCAATTTTCAGTGGAGCATGCAGCTCGGTAAGTCCTTCGGGGAAAACGGGAACGGTTTTGCTTTTTCGTCCGGCGCGCGGTACTTATCTAAAGATATGCTATTTCAGTTGAGAAGCCGCTGGATAGACAAGGATTTCAACGTCAGCGAGGTCGGTTACGTGCCATGGCGGGGCACCGGCCGGTTAGGCCTGATCTCGGGCCCGACCTTCAGGTATGAAACGGGAATGTTTCGCTCGATCGTGCCATATGCCGGGATGGATATATCATACGAGTCCGGTGAAAAATACGTGGAACGCAGCATGATTGCCGGGATCAGCTTTCAATTTCGCACACAGCTGGGGCTTGAGATGAATATGTCGCTCGGCAAAGCAAAGGAACAGGAAACAATTTTTAATTATTCTGAATACTCAGCAAGTTTCTGGGGGTGGTACGGCCAGGCGAAAAGCTTTAATTTATACTTGAATAGATATTATGGGTATAACTATAATATGAACGACTTCGGATGGACGAACGACATTACCTTAACCGGCGCGTATGCCATAAACACGCGTTTCAGCACGGAGCTAAGAAGCGAAACAATCTGGGAATACCGTAAAGGCAACTCGCTCAATGATGTTTACTACATGTTTCGCCCCATGATAGTGATGGCACTGCACAAGGATATTCACCTGAGGCTCTACGTGGATAATTTGATAAAGAATTCTTCCGGTCGCCTGGAGCGCTGCTTCTTCGGCGGGCTGCTTTCCTATAATTTTTCGCCGAAAAGCTGGATTTATCTTGCCTACAACGACCTCATGGAGTCCCGTGCTGCTACGGGGGCCGTCAGCCGCTATTCCCTGGAATCTCTCAGCAAGATAATGGTGCTGAAAGTGAAGTATTTGTATTATATGTAGTATAATTGTTCAGGGGTGCGCTATTATCCTCAATTTTATATGAGCTTCTGCCGGCATTCACAGAATATTCTGATGAGCCGCTTTGCATCTT
>CAZIHB010000282.1:0-3906 GCA_964538535.1 uncultured Hyphomicrobiales bacterium
CACCCCACAAGAAGAATCGGCAAGATCAATCTTGACATTTATTTTCCGAGAAAATACTCCGAAAAAGAGTACAAGCTGCTTAAGAATGTGGTCAAGACTTGCCCGGTGTCTAAAAGCCTCAGCCCTGACGTGGATGTTGTAGCAAATTTCCATGAATGAAATATACAAAGGGTTTATGAGAACTAACCTCAAAAGATTAGCGATGGCTCTTGCCGTGGGTGCAATAATATTTTCACCCGCGGCTTTTGCCAAGGAAAACACGGAGGCAGCCGGCCTGTATCAAAAGGCTATGGTGCATTTCAACAAGGGAGAATATGACAGCACAATAACGGTATTGACGAGGGCTATTAAAGCCGATCCCGGCTATGCAGACGCATTTGCAGCCCGTGGGGACGCATTTTTCAGGATAAATAACTATGAGATGGCTCTCGAGGACTATAACAGGGCTATTCAAATAAACCTCAATTTTGCCAGGGCATATAATGCAAGGGCAAGAGCATACTCGGCTCTTAAAAAGTATGATCTTGCCGTAAATGACTTCGAGCATGCCCTGAAGATTGATCCCGACGATGATAATTTTTATTATAACCGCGCGGTGCTTTACGCGGAAATGGGAAAGTACGATCAGTCAATGAACGACTACAGCAAGGTGATAAAGATCAACCCGAAAAATTTCAACGCATTTATCGGCCGGGCCTCGGTGCTCTTCAAGCTTAAGCAGATTGAGCTTGCCACTGCAGACCTGAGCAAAGCTATTGAAATAAAGAAGAATCTGCCCGAGGCTTATAATCTCCGCGGATCGATATATCAAAGCAAAGGGATGCTGAAGGAAGCACTGGCTGATTTTACCAAAGGAATAAATTTTGATCCGAAAAACGAGTATGCATATTTCAACAGGGCAATGGTATATCAGTCACTCGAGATGAATGACGAGGCACTGAAAGACTATTCTGCAACGATAAGACTGAATCCCAAGAAAGAAGAAGCCTACTACAACAGGGGAGTGATATACCAAACAAACGGAAACAATGACGAAGCACTGGAGGATTATAACACTGCTATCAGCCTGAACCCCGGCGATGTGGATGCATATTCGAACCGTGGGCAGATCTGGCTGCTTATGAGTAAATTCGATAATGCTATAGCCGATTTCTCAAAATTCCTTGCCGAGAAAGAAGATGCCACGGTGCTTGCCGACAGGGGCAACTGCTATTTCAACATGGGGAAGATGGAACCAGCCATTGTGGATTATTCAAAGGCTATAAAAATCAATCCTAAGGATGCAAAAACGATATACAACCGCGGAAAGGCATTCAAAAAAGCCGGGAATTACAAGGCAGCAGCCAATGATTACAGGATGTTTATTAACCTGGCCAAAACGGATGAAAGCGTGGCGGAATACGTTCCGCTCGTTCAGAAAGAGCTGGATGCCACGGTCTCTAAACTCGCGAACTGACTTTAACTGAAATTTCTGATGCAAAGAATATAGGCTGAAAAAGTCTGTATTCTTTTATATTTTTGTAAATGCTTTGCTTTACGTATGGCATGATAATTGAGATAGTTAGATTGTGGTTTTGCATTGTATGATAATCAAAAGATTGCGCCGGGAGCTCTTGCTCCGGAGGGGGGAGAATAGGGAATGAGTAGATTTTTTCTGATTTTGGCAACATGCATCTTTTTGGGATATGGCGCGGCCGGGGCCGGACTGAATATTCAAAAATATGATGTCAGTAAGTATCCGAAGGCTACGGCAAAGATCATGTTTTTTTCGAAGGATGAAATTGCCCCGCCGGCAGGCCTTGGGCCCGATAATTTTATTCTGCGCGACAATGGCTTGATTATCAATGATAAGAGCCTGGACTGCCCCGGATATACCCGGGACGAGAATGCTTCAATCGCCGTTGTCTTCGATCTGGCCCTGAGCAACTACGGGAACGCGGGCTCGACCAATTTTTCTACTGGCACTTACATGCTGAACAAAATGTTTGGTATGGTGGACACATCAAAAACAGAAGTTGCTCTATCCAGCTATGACATGATGAACTACCTGATTTCAGACTTCACCAAGGATATGAGCACGCTGAAAAACAAGGTATCAACATTCATCCCGCAAAGAGGATCTACCTTTGAGGCAGGCTTGGCAGAGAAACCCGCAGGGGGGCTTGAGCTGGCAAAATATGGTAAATACTCGAAGAAGATAATTCTCATAACAGATGGTTCAGATTCGCTGGATGCTGCTTCAATAATAAATAGTGCGACAACAAACGGAATAAAGATATTCGTCGGTGTGGTCGGAAAGAAAATTCCGGCCGTGCTGGCCGAAATTGCCGAGAAATCAGGCGGCGAGTACTTTGATATGATAAACAGCGAAAACAAGGACGACGCGGCTAAGGCACTTCTTGCATTTGCATTCGGGTATAAGCCCTGCACTTTTTCATGGTCCGCTCCTGTTACTTGCGATGACCTGCACGAGGTTAATCTGGCTGTCCCGTCCCTGGATGCCAAGGCTGATTTTGTTTTTACCGCGATGAATAACAATAAGCTGACCTTAAAAAGCGAACCTCCTTATCTCGGGTTCAGCTCGGTGCTGCCTGGCAGCAGCAAAGAGCTGGATATTGCCCTGGTGGCACTTAATGGCGACATAACAATAAATAGAACATATCTGGACGATCCGAGATTCACAATAACGCTCGGTAACATATCTTCAGCAACAACCCTGAAGCAGAATGAAGTTCATCAGATGAGGATTAAATTTACTCCTTCGGATTCTGCAATTGTTTTTTGCAAGCTGATAGCCGAGTCCGACGCTTGCATCGGTAAAGAGATATTTATTACCGGCGGTTTTCCGAATACTCCTCCCAAGATCAAAACCATCAAGATAACCAAGCCTGAATGCGGCACCACTCTCGTTCCCGGCCAGGATGTTGATATCGAATGGGTGGGGCTGCTGCCAAAAGATGTTATCCAGCTTGAGTATTCAACAGATAACGGTGTGAAATGGGATACGCTCGCTAAGAATATCACCGGATTAAAATACAAGTGGAAAGTGCCCGACATACAGACAAATAACCTCTTGATTCGCGCCATTCAGCTTTGGCCGAACAACGTTGGGAAAACAATCGACCTGCCACATGCCGAGGAAGTAAATAGTGCATTTTTCAATAACGACGGCAGCCTCGTTATCACTGCAAGCAAGGATTCCACTGCTGCCATATGGAATTCGAATCTCGGCAAAAAGATAATGACATTATCCGGCCACACTCAGCCCGTGGTGTTTGCCGAGTTCAACCCTTCCGACGACTACGCCGTCACGGCTTCCTGGGACTCTACTGCCAAGGTCTGGGACCTGAAAACAGGTAAAGTAATTCAAAATTTGACAGGTCACATGAACAAGGTGCACTCGGCTAAATATAACTCAGACGGCACCAGGATTGTCACTGCCGGCGGTGACGGCAGCTTCATCATCTGGGATGCCCTCAATGGCACGGAGATCAAAAAAATTGTGCCTTATAATGCCGGCGTGTGCTGGTATGCAATGTTCAGCCCCGACGGCAATTACATACTTACAGCCGGCAACGATGGCATTGCTAAAATTTATGACTGGAAACAGGGCACGATTTACAAACAGTTTGACACGAGGGAAGGTGGCAAATACGGAAACGCTGTTCATGCCACATATAATCATGATGCTTCAAAAGTTGCCGTGACGAGCCTTTCCACAAAGAAAATCAGCGTCTGGGATGTGGCTAAAGGGGATACTCTTTATTGCAAGACGCACAGCGACACGAGCAGCTACGTGGCATTGAATTCCGCGAGTTTTCACTATGACGCTGTGAAAGGGGAGCTGCTTTTAACCTCGGGCGTTGACAATGCCAGACTTTGGGAAGCAAACACCGGCTTCCCGGT
>CAZIHB010000283.1:0-3894 GCA_964538535.1 uncultured Hyphomicrobiales bacterium
TGATTCTCTTGATCAGCTGGAAAAGATTGATATAAAGAATTGATCATTATAGTTATAGATATAAGGTAAACGAAGATATGAAAAAGGGAATTCACCCGTACTATCATGTCGTTGAAGTGCTTCAGACAGATGGTAGTACATTTAAAACTCGTTCCTGCTACAAGAGCGACAAAATGGTCCTCGAAATTGACTCCAAGTCACATCCTTTCTTCACGGGAAAGCAGGTGCTTGTTGATACCGCGGGAAGAGTTGACCGCTTCAATAAACGTTTTGAAAAAGCTAAGCAAATTATGGATGCAAGGAGAGGTAAATGAGTCAGATTCATCCGATGCAAACCGGTAACACTTTCAGGCCAAACAAACGCACCGGCAAAAAGAAACCCAATCCTTTGAAAGATTCAAAGGTTGTGGATTATCTCGATGCAAAGTTCTTGCTGAGGTTCACTAACGACCAGGGCAAGATTCTTCCGAGAAGGATCACCGGTGTGACTGCCTATCAGCAGCGCCGCATTTCCCAGGCAATCAAATATGCACGCCATATTGCATTGTTGCCCTTTGTCGCGCAGGATATTACCTGATCGATTGTTATTATCGGTATTTAAATTTTGGGAAAAGGAAGCCGTTGCGTTTCCTTTTTCTTTTTTTTTTTTGGGGGGGGGAAGCTCAATCCATTCTTTCGTTCCTTGCCTCCGCCCACCCAAAAAAAGAGCAGCACTCCGTCAGGGTGCCGCTCTCTCAAGATTTTTTTTGAATCGGCTTTAAAGCAACGATAGCCGAAAGCACAGCTCCGGCTTAGAGGTCATCAGTGTCGTCATCTTCGTCGTATTCTTCGTCCTCTTCATCTTCGTCATCCTCTTCGTCTTCGTCAAAATCATAATCTTCTTCAAAACCGAATTCCTCATCGAAATCAAATTCGTCGATATCTTCGGTTTCGAATTCTTCGCCGAATTCCTCGGCAAATTCTTCCTCGTCCATCTCTTCATCCTCCTCGTATTCTTCTTCATCCTCGTCAAAGTCATCGTCGTAATCCTCGTCCATCATGGAAGGAGAATCAGCCAGGTCGTCCTCGCCCGGCACTGTGTCGTAATGGGGCATTTCCAGCTGAAAAAAGCCCGGAGGCACTGCAATGAACTCGTTGATGTCTATGCCAAGGCTCTCTGTCGTGACGTTCAGCGTCAGGTTCAGGCTCGCTTTTTTTTGTTTGTAGAGCATATCACTTCCTCTTATTTATTTCAAAATTGTATTTACTGCTTAATACTCGATTCGCTTTAATTCTGCCTGCAATTTATATAATTCAAAATTATATGCAAGAAGAACATTTTTTTTCCCTAAAAAGGTACCTCGTCGGATGCATCGCTGTTGAAACCGCCTGCCGAGGAAGATGGCGTTGACGGTCTGGGCTCGCTCCAGCTGTCATCGAATTGCGATGCCGCTGATGAGTAAGGATCGCTGCTCGAACGTGATTCAAGAAATATGATGTTGTCGGCCACCACTTCGGTAATATACCTTGTCACACCGTCCTTCTCGTATGACCTCGTTTTAAGGCGCCCCTCCACGAGCACTTTACTGCCTTTCCTCAGGCTGTTGGATGCAATCTCCGCGAGCTTGTTCCAGACAACCACATTGTGCCAGTCCGTAATATCTTTCCAGGCCCCGTCCTTGTCCTTGTATGAATCCGTGGTTGCAACAGAAAAAGAACAGACCGACATTCCTGATGGCGTGCTTCTAAGATCAGGGTCCTTGCCCAAATTGCCAAGCAGCTGCACTCTATTTAAACTTTTGAACGACATAGCTTCCTTTCCTTATAACAAATAAAATGCAAATTTATGATTATAGTAATTTACAATCCAAAACATATTTGATTATTTTTTAAGTGCTTGTGGTTATTGGCAATAGAAGAATAATTTTTGTCCCTTTCCCGATCTCGGAGCTTATTGTGATTTTCCCGCCGAACACTTTCGCGAATTTCTTGACTATCGCAAGGCCGATACCGATTCCCGGCAGACCGTCGGAATTTTTGCCCCTGTAGAACGGTTCTAACACCCTGTCAATCTCGTCCGGGCCTATGCCCGTGCCATTGTCTTCTATGCTTATTTCCAGCATACCCGATTCGTCATTAAGTTCAATTATGATTCTTGAGCCGGCCGGAGAATACTCCATCGAGTTTTTGATCAGGTTCGCGATTGCCGTCCGGAACAAATTCTCGTCAGTTTCGATTTGATTTGATATTTCATCACCAGTGTAGTAAAAATCTATACGGTGAGAAGATCTTGCCGATATATTGATTTCTTCGATAATTGATTTAATCACCCTTACGGGGTTAATAAATTTCGTCTTCAGTTCGAAATGTTCTTTGTCAAATTTCCCCATCAGCAGAAAGTTGCTGAAAAGCTTGTTCATGTGGCCTGCCGAAAATTTCATCTGCTCGATGTAATGCAATTGCGAGGACTTGTCATCCTCGTTCGCAGCCTTTTCGAGCAGCTGTATCAGGCTGAGAATCATTGTCATCGGCGAACGGTATTCTTCGGCAATCATGCTGAGGAAGCGGGTTTTCAGCTCGTTCAGCTCCTTTTCCGCCTCGTAGGCCTTGATTATTTTTTCTCTCGTGCTGAGCAATTTCTCTTCTGCCTGCTTCCTGTACCTGTTCTCAGCCTCGAGGTTCATCAGCGTGAGTTCCAGCGCTTTTGTCCGCTCGAGCACCCTCCCCTCCAGCTCATCATTCAGGGCGTCTATCTGCTCGTCCTGCCTTTTTCGGATTATAGAATTTCCGATGTTCTCCGCTGCAAGCTCCAGTATCTCGATTTCCATCTCCGATCTGAGATTGGCCTCCCTGCAATCATTCAGCACCAGTGTGCCCCATAATTCATCCCCGGCCTGGATCGGTATCATAACCAGCGATTTAATGTCCAGCTTTTCAAGCGCCAGCCTGTCCTTTTTGTTTATTCCCGTGGTCAGTGTGTTGTATGGCCGGCCTTTCAGCAGCTTTGACATCCAGATAGGAGATACAAAATCGTTATAGTAAAATGCACTGAAATTATGGCTATCACTTAGCGGCTCGATCCCTTCAGCTGCAGATTCGTAAATCAGCCTGCCCAGTATCCTGTCACCCTCGTTACTATTCTTGAACACCTGCGCCCTGTCTGCCCCGGTCGATGCCCTCAGCTTATCGATGGCCAGTTCAATATTCCTGTTCCAGTTGTTGCTCTTCAAAAACAGCTGGGCTGTGTAATTCAAGGCCCGCAATACTCTGTCCCTTTTGAAGAGCAGGCGCTCGGCTATTACTCTGTCAGTCACATCCCGCATGATGCCGAGGACAAAAACAGTACCCTTCGAGCCGATGGCCTCGGTCGTCACCTCGATATATGCGCGCCGGCCGTCCTTTGTTATTATCTGAATTTCATACTGGCTTGGCAGGCTCTCCCCGTTCTCGCGTTTCCTGTATCTCTCCTTCATGAACTCACGCCCCTCGTCCGAGAGGAACACGTTGAAGTCGAATCCTTCGGAGATAACCTCATCAAAGTCGTAACCTGTAATCTCGCAAAATTTCGGATTGACGTATATATAGTTTTTTTCCTTCAGAAGATAGATACCATCAAAGGCATTTTCAACTATTTTTTTGTAAACAGAGTCCGATTTAAATGGTTGATCGATATGCTCCTCTTCGCCCGGGCGAAGCTTCGCGATCAGTTCAAGCTTTGCTTCCAGCAGATCAGGATTCAAAAAGTCCGGGCCACAAAAATCATCGGCACCGGCACGGATATATTCCTTCACATGTTTGGTATTGCCATTGCCATGGACGGCCACGAGATAAATGTCCGGATTCCTGCTTTTGAACTCCGAAATGAACTCGCATGGATTTGCAGGGTCTTCCATGTCAACAAACGCAATTCTGCAT
>CAZIHB010000284.1:0-3873 GCA_964538535.1 uncultured Hyphomicrobiales bacterium
CCTTGGAGATAACGATCGTTTTAATGGAACAAGACGTCAATTTATTCACTTTGCAGTATAAACCATCAGGAAATTTGAATGCAAAGAGATATCGTAATATATTTGGTAATTCTGTCTTCGATATTATGCGCTTCCACGGCACGTAGCGAGACACTGTGGGCGTCGAAAATTTGGGGATTCTCGTTTGAAAAGAGCCCCACTCAATACTCAGCCTCGCAAATACTCGGTCCGCCGAGCGTAATGCCCGATTTCGGCGAGACGCCCTGCGCATGGTCGCCTGCTATATTATCGAACCGCACGCAATGGATAACTGTCGGCTTCTCCAAAGCGATCCCGGTGCGTCAGGTCGCCGTGGCAGAAAATATCAATCCCGGGGCGATCGCCTTTATCAGCGTCATAGATAGTTCAGGCAGGGAAACGAAAATATGGCAGGATCTAAGCCCGCATCCCATCAGAAAACTAGGGCGCATGTTAAACATATTTACTGACAGCGCCATTGTCTCCTCGGCCGTCAAAATCAGTTTATATACCGAAAAGTATTACGAATCTTACCAGATTGACGCCGTCGCCATTTCCTCCGATAAAGACACGGTCAAATATGAGATAAATCTTGCGAAAGACATCAAACTTGCAAGCCCGCCCGAGAATCTCGGCCCAAATGTAAATTCCGAGTATAACGAGCTGGCACCAGTTATAACCGCGGACGGAAAGACGCTTTACTTCACGCGGGAGAAGCATCCTGACAACATTGGCCCGATGAAGGCTCAAGACGTGTGGGTTTCACACAAGGACGACAATGGAATTTTCGGAAAAGCCGTAAACATAGGCCCGCCCGTCAATAATTCAGGTAACAATTTTGCCACCGCCGTCACTGCCGATGGCAACGGCCTGCTGCTGGGCAATATTTATAATCCGGACAGCTCCCTCTCACAGGGAGTATCCATAAGTTATACAAACGGCATGGACTGGTCATGGCCGAAGATGCTCGAAATCGACAGCCTCGACATTATCGGCAACCGAAGCAGCTATTCAATTGCCTCAAACGGGAAAATTCTGCTAATCTCCGCACAAAGAAATGACAGCCACGGCGGAAACGATGTTTATGCCAGCTTTCTTGGAAAGGATGGTGTCTGGAGCAAGCCATTGAATCTCGGGCCGAAACTCAACACCGCTGCCGACGAGGAAACTCCGTTCCTTGCTGCAGACAACGTCACCCTGTTTTTCTCTTCCGATGGATACTGCGGCTACGGCAGTAATGATATATTCGTGTCGAGGCGGCTCGATGACAGCTGGACCAACTGGTCAGCGCCCGAGAATCTCGGCCCCGTCATCAACACTCCCGGCTGGGACGCATATTTCACAATGCCTGCCTCGGGCGATGATTCTTACTTTATATCAAGCAACTCGGGCTATGGCAATGAAGATATTTTTCGCATCAAGCTTCCCGAATCTCTCAAGCCCCGCCCTGTCATCCTGATCCGGGGCAAAGTGCTCAATTCGAAAACAGGACTCCCGCTCTCGTCAAATATAAAATACGAGATACTGCCCACAGGGACAGAAGCCGGTATCGCCCGAAGCAACCCCGTGACAGGTGAATACAGGCTCACCTTGCCAGGCGGATTCAAGTACGGCTTCCTGGCTGAGGCACCGGGGTTTATCTCGATTAACGAGAATCTCGACCTGACAAATCTCGGAAGTTACGGAGAGATCGTTCGCGATTTGAGCCTTGTGCCTGCGGAAAAGGGCGAAACAGCAAGGATCAACAACATTTTCTTCAATTTTGCCGAATACGATCTCCTTCCCGATTCCTTCTCAGAGTTGAACCGCCTCGCGGATTTCCTCGAGAAGAATCCGAAGGTGTTCATAGAAATCGACGGCCACACCGACAACGTCGGTTCAGAACAGAACAACCTGGTTCTTTCGCTCAAGAGAGCACAATCGGTGGCAAATTTCCTTTTCGGCAAGGGAATCGATTCGAAAAGAATCAAGGTCAAAGGTTTCGGGAAGCAGCGGCCCGTGGCTTCCAACAGCACTGACGAAGGCCGCAGGATGAACAGAAGAGTTGAATTTACTATAATAAGTAAGTAAAATAATCCGGCTCTTTTTTTGTATATTGTCTGACTATTTTATTGATAAATAACATTAAGCGACGTAAAATGTTCGTTGCAGCCCTATCAAAAAGTTTTTTTAGTTATTTTTGTGCTGCATAATTTACTGAGTTTTTTATTTTATGTATGCGCTAAGGAGTGACATAATGATCAACTTGAACGTAAATATAGATCACGTGGCCACAATCAGGCAGGCACGCGGCGGCAATGATCCCGACCCGGTTACAGCGGCCGTCAATGCCGAGCTTGCCGGTGCCACCGGAATTGTTTGTCATCTGAGGGAGGACCGCAGGCATATTAACGACCGCGATCTCCGGATGCTCAGAGAAACGGTTCGCTCCAAGCTTGACCTTGAGATGGCCGCGACCGATGAGATAATAAACATTGCCCTGGATGTTGTCCCCGACCTCGTCACTATCGTCCCTGAAAAAAGAATGGAACTCACCACCGAAGGCGGGCTCGATGTTCTGAAAGAAATGGCCCGCTTCACGAAGCTTTGCGAAAGAATGCATGAAAAAAGCATCGAGGTCAGCTTCTTTGTCGATCCGATTGAAGAGCAGATAGAGGCTGCAAAGAAGGCCGGCGCCGATATGGTGGAGCTTCACACCGGCTACTATGCCAACGCGCGCGGAAAGCAGAATATTGAGACCGAACTAAACCGGATCATCACCGGTGCCGAGTTCGCCGGCTGGGCCGGGCTGAAAGTTGCTGCCGGGCACGGCTTGAACTACGTCAACGTGCAGCCGGTCTGCTACGTGCACGAGTTCGACGAGCTGAGCATCGGCCACGCTATCATCTCGAGGGCAGTCATGACGGGCCTCGACAAGGCCGTGAGGGATATGATCGGCCTGCTCAACTCTGCCACACTTCACAGAAATATAGACATATAGCGCAGGTAGTCCGGAAATGTGCGGTATCACTGGAATTGTCGATTTCAACAGCTCAAACCCTGCCGTAAGCGAAGAAATAATAAGGTCAATGACGGAAGTTATCATCCACAGGGGGCCTGATTCCGACGGCATGTGGATTGCACCCGACAGGCACTGCGGCCTCGGTTTCAGACGCCTCTCCATCATCGACCTCTCGCCCGCGGGCAACCAGCCGATGTCAACACCCGATGGAAGATACACAATCGTTTTTAACGGTGAAATCTATAACCATAATGACATCCGCAAAGAATTAACTGCTCGCGGTTATCAATACCGCTCGAGAACGGACACTGAGACGATTCTTTACGGCTTCAAAGAGTTCGGGCCGGCAATTGTCGAGAAGATGGTCGGCATGTGGGATTTCGCCATCTGGGACGATCATAGGAAGGAGCTCTTTGCAGCGCGAGACAGAATCGGCATCAAACCGCTCTACTTCACTCACGAGAACAACAGGTTTATTTTCGGCTCCGAGATAAAAGCAATACTCGCCCATCCGGAAGCAAGAAAGGAACTCAATTTCGCGGAGCTTCCGAACTATCTCAATTTCGGAATGACTTCCAACAGAGAGACTCTGTTCACGGGCATAAAAAAACTGACAGCCGGGCATTACCTGATCCTGCGCGCCGATGGCAGCCTGGAAACCAAGAGATACTGGACGCCTCTGAAGGATGCCCCCTATTGCAGCCTCCCGCAGGAAGAAGTGCAGTCGGAGCTCCTTCGCCTGCTTCGCCTTTCAGTCAAAGACAGGATGATGAGCGATGTACCGTTCGGAGTGTTTCTCAGCGGCGGCGTCGATTCCAGCCTGAACGTCGCGCTCATGGCGGAACTGATGGACC
>CAZIHB010000285.1:0-3866 GCA_964538535.1 uncultured Hyphomicrobiales bacterium
TCGGGGCCCTAATTATATTGACTTCATCGCGGTTCTGAACGAGCAATTTCAGGCAGTCCTTGTCCGGCACGACGTCGTCATCCATCACCCACAGCCATTCGTATCCTGCTTCGAATGCGGCCTTGAATCCGGTATATTGCCCTCCCGAGCTGCCGATGTTGGGTTGAGTTATGACTTTCAGATCATCCCTGCCGGCAAGCCATTCTGCTGTGCCGTCAGTGGAAGAATTATTCACTACAAAAATCGCGTCGGTTCTCCAGGATTGACTTTTTATTCCTTCAATCACTTGCTTCAGCAATTCAAGCCTGTTATATGTGACGACAAGTGCCGCTATTTTCTTTCCCATGTTCTCTCGATAATATCTGATACCACACTAAACATCAACTTCCTTGCGCCATGCGGGCTGCGCGGCGGAAGCCTCATAAAAATCTTTCAATGAACCGAACCAATTCGCGTGCATCTTCTTTCCAGTTATACTTGTTTTCGGCGGCCAGCCTTGCTTTTTCAGCCATTTCAACCGGGTTTGGCTGGTTGCTGATCTCGAGAATGGCCTCCGCTGCACCGCGCGGGGTGGAGAAATTTCCAGTCATCCCGGCACCGGTTTCAGCGATAATCCGTTTCAGCGGTATTGTCTCCGAGACGAGAGCAGGCTTACCGCAAGCCCAATAATCAAAAATCTTGTTATGAATTGTATAGTTGTTGAAATCGCTTATCTGATAGGGCACAACGCCGATATCAATCCGGCTCATCAGCGCGGTTGTATCGGAATAGCTATATTTGCCTGTCAGCGTGATGCGGTCTTTGTTCTTCAGGTTGCTGATAATATCGCGATAACCCTCGAACGACTCCCCCTCCCCGGCAAGGAGAAGAGTGATGGCCTGGTTGGAATCAGCTGCGATATCAAATCCTCTGATCAAGGTTTCAAGGCTTTTCTCGGCCGTCATGTTCCCGTGGTGCCCGAAAACAACCGGAGGAGCTGAAGTGCCTCTGCGCGCGTTGTCGAACATCTCGAGTGGAGGAGTGTTGTGCACAACTGCCATTGCAGGCGCGGGAAACGAATATTGCCTGCCAAGCCGCTGGATCTGCTCTTCGCAAACAACGAATATACCGCTCATCAGGTTCACTGCCCGCTTCTCAACATGATCGGGAAGCTTGGCCTTGTGCATCAGGAAACGTGAGAAGGCCGTCTTGTTATATTTTATCCAGTCGCGCATGGCAGCGGGATAGTGCTCAGCCATGTCCATCACGACGGGAATCCGCCGCCTCAGGGCAATTTTACCGCAATCCTCGGCAAGCATTATCTCGCGGGGGATAATCACGTCGGGCATCACGCTGTCAACAGCTTTTTCGATAGCTTTAACCCAGACCGGGTTTGCCGGAAAAGGTGTTGAAAATGCGCGTTTCACACCAGCGCCGACCCTGATTATGTTGATGCTGCCGATTTTTTCGTGTGCCGGCCTGCCGTCACCTCCGCGAGCCAGAAGATAAACGTTGAGGCCGGCTGCAGCGAGTGCCTCGCACACTTTTTCAACACGAACATCCCATGGATATTCTCCTTTCCACACGTAGAGGATTGTCTTGCTCTTGCTCAAATCGTCAGCCGGTATCGTTTTTTAAAAAAATAAATTTAAGAAAATGGCAGGAAAATGGCCGTTAATTTTTGGCAATCAGCCGGCTGCTAAAGCCCGAGGGCAAAAAAGGAATCATTTCATCTTTCGTTTGAACCTGAACAAGTATTTCAAAAATATATCGAGATCGAGCGAAATCGAATAATTTTTGGCATAAAACTCGTTTAGGTTCACAATTGATTTGCGCGAAAGTTTTTCGGGATCGCTTATATGCGCGAGCCCGATTATCCCGGGTTTACCGATTTCAAAATTCTCTCCGTTCACTGGGTAAAGCCCGACAATCGAGTATTGGCCCTTCAGAGTTTTAATCAGCTTGCGCAGCAGCAGCCTGCTGTTATCAGACAGCGCGAGTATCAATGGAAGCAGCAATGTAAGGGATATAGTCGAAACCGAAAGATCAACAGCTCTTTTCACAATCCTGTAGCGCAGCGTGGTTATGTTATATTTCGGAACGGCTGAGCCGACATCGGCAATATCGCTGATTATTCTCGAGGAGAGAAGTTCGTCGCGGTCGCGGGCAATGTGAAAACGGACGTTGCTGCCGGCTGTGTCGGTCATTAGTTTCATAAGGTTCCGGCCGGAAATGGCCGGGTCGGTTACTATAACTTCACCGATTTTATTTTCCCTGATCAGGACGGGCAGGTATTCTGTGCTCCCCAGGACGGGCCTGCCGTATTCCGTGGCAGAATCTGCTTTTTCGTCTGTCACTATGCCATGCACCCTGAAGTTAAGTTTTTCGCCGGCTTCGAAATAATCAATAATCTCCCTTGTGGCGGAGTTCAAGCCGACGATAAGTATATTCCTGTCCGATTCCCTGCCTGCCAGCGTGTCGAAAATTGCAATTATCCCGCGCGAGATGGCTGTGATTGCGGTTGTCAGCCCGATTGTCATGAGCAGGACTCCGCGGCTGAACGCGAAATCCTTGAAGAAATAGGTGAGAGAGGATAGAAAGAAAAAACTCACCATCAGGGCGAAAAATGTGCGCCTCACTGTATGTTTTGATTCGAAATACTCGCCTGAGCCCAGCATCGACATGAAAAAGACCAGGGTGATCACGATGAAAACCGTCGGGTAGGCATAGTCCGGAAAGCCAAAATGATTGCCAAACCGGATTTTTGTGCCGACGAGAAGAGAAAAATTGATGGCGAGCGAATCAAGTAATATCAAAGCGATGTCGCGCCGGTACCTGTTCAGATAAGCGAAAGCGGAGCGAAGAATTATGCCGGACTTTAAGAACAGCAGAAAGAAAGCGGAACGGCCGTAATGCTTTGTTGCGAATATCCGCATGGCATCGTAAAAGTGCCCGATCTCGTTTATTGAACTGCGCTTGGTGCTTTCGCCCTTGAAGTGAATTATTGAAGTTGTGTGCACGTAGGCTATTTTCAAGCCTGCCTTCTGCACCCTGAAGCAGAGGTCAATATCCTCGCCATACATGAAAAAATCCGGATCGAAGCCCTTGGCATCGGTGATCGCGCTTCTCCGTGCAAACATGAAAGCACCGATGACTGCATCGACATAATAAGTCTCGTCAATTGAGCGGAAGGTCTGATTATAGCGGGCAAAAAATTTCGATCCGGGAAATAGCTTCTGAAGCCCAAAAAGCTTTGAAAATGAAGCCCACGGAGTGGGGAACCCCCTTCTGCAGGCCAGCTGAAACGTGCCATCGGGATTGAGCACCTTGCATCCGGCAATACCCACCTGAGCGTTGGACTCCATGTAGTCATACATGACGCGGAGAGTTTTTTCCTCCAGTATCGTGTCGGGATTGAGGATCAGAATATACTTGCCGTTTGCCCTCGAGAAACCGAGATTATTTGCCCTTCCAAACCCGATATTTTCGTCGAGCGCGATGAAATCGACATCGGGAAACAAGGGGCGCAGAGTTGGTACTGAATTATCACTTGAATTGTTGTCAACAACTATGACTTCCACCTCGAGGCCGGCAGAAGCTTCTCTGATGGATTTGAGGCATCCGGCGAGGAAATCCTTCACGTTATAGTTTACAATGACAATCGATATATCCATTCAATCCGGCCCGGCAAAAATTCCACAGTAAAAAGATGCAATTTAAGCAAATAATCATTAATTTATACCAAGCTAAATCTTTAATAAGTTTATGGATTAATGGGGGAGCCCAAGCCCGGGTATAATTTTTCCGGGAGTTCACATATGGCGTTTCTCACTCAGCATCAGCCCAAAGCCACAATAAGGCGGCATCTCATATCCCGAGAAGTGCTT
>CAZIHB010000286.1:0-3855 GCA_964538535.1 uncultured Hyphomicrobiales bacterium
CATGGCGAGTTTCAGCCCGCTGCCCAGATCGGTGAATTCCTCCATGGCCTGGAGCCTCTGCAGGGCTTTCATCGGCAATTTTTTTGTCTCGGGGATGACAAGATAGCAGTATGCCTGGAGGTTGTTTCTTCCCACCCGCCCCCTCAGCTGATAGAGTTCGGCAAGGCCGAAGTTGTTCGCTCGGTTGATCAGCATCGTGTTGGCGTTCGGTATGTCAATACCTGATTCGATGATCTTTGTTGAGAGCAGCACGTCGAATTTGCCCTGAACGAATTTTTCCATCACTTTTTCCAGATCAGACGGCTTCATCTGCCCGTGCGCCACGGCAACTTTCAGCGATGGGATCATCATGCGGAGGTCCATGGCGATCTTGTCGAGGTCTTCTATCTTGTCGTTGACGAAGAAAACCTGCCCCCCGCGCTCCATTTCCTTGTTAATGGCGCTGATTATCGTCTCGTTGTCCCACTCGATAATTTCCGTATAAACCGGCAGCCTGTTCCTTGGCGGGGTTTCAATCAGGCTGAGGTCGCGCGCGCCCATCAGGGAGAAGTTTAGCGTTCTTGGTATCGGCGTAGCCGTGAGAGTGAGAGTGTCAACATTAACCCTCATCTGGCGAAGCTTTTCCTTGGCGCCAACGCCAAACCTGTGCTCCTCGTCGATTATAAGAAGGCCGAGATCCTTGAAATTGACATCCTTGCTCAATATCCTGTGCGTTCCGATGAGTATGTCCATCCTTCCGTATTTCGTGTCGCGCAGGATTTCATCCTGCCTTAGCTTAGAGCGGAAGCGGGAGAGGTGATCGACGTTGACGGGATATTTCGCGAGCCTGTCTCGGAACGTCATGTAATGCTGCTGGGCGAGAATGGTAGTCGGCACCAGCACCGCCACCTGTTTGCCGCTCTGCACAGCCTTGAAAGCAGCCCTGATTGCCACTTCGGTTTTGCCGAATCCCACGTCGCCGCAGACGAGCCTGTCCATGGGCGAGTCCTGCTCCATGTCGGATTTAACATCGCTTGTGGCCTTGGCCTGGTCGATCGTATCTTCATAAATAAAGGATGCTTCAAATTCTTTCTGCCATATGTTATCAGCCGGGAAGCTGAATCCTCTGCGCGTTTTTCGCTCGGCATAGAGATTGATCAGGTCGCGTGCTATATCTTTAAGCTTTTTCTTCGCCCTCTCCTTCTTGCGGAGCCACTCTGCCGATCCCAGCCTGCTGAGTTTCGGTACTGCCCCGTCCTGGGCAGAATATTTTTGGAGCTTATTTATATAGTTCATCGAGACGTAAAGCACGTCGCCGCCCTGGAATATAAGCTTGACGCAGTCCTGGAAGCTGCCGCCGAGCTTCACGGTCTGGAATCCGTCGAACCGGCCCATGCCTTTATCATCATGCACCACAAGGTCGCCGATCTGCAGTTCTTTCAGCTCGCGCAGAGTGATACCGAGGGATTTTTTCTTAGACGGATCGCGCAGGCGAAGCCTGTCGAATATCTCGTGCTCCGTGAAGCAGGCTATGCGGTGCTCCGAGAGGATGAAGCCCGAGCTGATGGAGCGCTCAATCCAGCTGACGGATCTGAGTAGATTGGAAGCGCGAACCTCCACCTCCTCGTCATTCTCCGAAATATCACGAGATGAAAGCACGTTTTCGAGGAGTTCTGCAAGCCTTTCCAGGTGAATTTTCCCGTCGGCGCAAACTGATATTTTGTAGCCGAGCGAGATCAGTTCTTCAAGTTCGGCCAGCAGAAGCTTCACTGACCCGTTGAATTTCGGCTGAGGCACGGATTTAACCTCAATATCGGACTTGCCGAGATTATTGAGCATTACGGACCTGAAATCCTGCATCCGGATGAGGAGTTGGTCGTCCACGTTGAACGCGCCGCCGGAGTCGTAAATAATAAGCGTGGCCGGATCGAGATAATCAATTATATCGGAGCCGACATCAGTTGTTGTTATGTTGAACAGGCTGTCGATAAATTCAACATAGTTGTGCTCCTTGATGCTTCGCTGCGACATGGGGTTAAACTCCCTTATGGATTCAATCTCGTTGCCCCAGAATTCAATCCTGAGCGGGTTGTCCCAGCCGAGCGGGAAAAGATCGACAATACCGCCTCGAACGGCAATTTCGCCCTGCGAAGCAACGTAGTCCATTCGCTCGAAGCCGTTCAGGGAGAGCCTGATGACAAGGCTCTCGAAATCCAACTGCTGCCCTTTGTGCAGCGTCGTTTTGCTGCTGTTCACGATCGAGGGGGAAGGGAGCTTCAGGTTGAAAATTTCCGGCGTGGCGATGGCTATTCCGGATTTGCTGCTGAGCGACCCGAATATACCCTCGATGATGCTGCCGAGGTTTTCATCCTCGGGATTGTATGCTATCTTGATATTCTGCCGTGGCTTGACAAGGTGGGCAACGTTCTGCTCGCCTGCAAGGGCAATCATGTCGTGATACCAGTCGTCGGCAATCGCGTTGTCGCTTGCAAGCACGAGCACCGGGGACTCGAGCTTCTGCCAGAGCACGGCTGCCAGTATTGACTTCAGGGAGCCGGATATATGCTTGATTGAAACGCTTTCCGTCCCGGATTTAAACTTGTCTATGGCCGTTCCGATTATTTTTGATGTTCCGACAGCACTTATCAATTGATCAAAGTTGGGTGCCCGCTTCAATACTTCATCTCCGATAAACTCATTCGAACCGCTAAATTAGCATTATTTTCCAAATTATTGCCCGCTGAAATCATTAAAGGCGGGAGCAAAATTTTTCTATTTTTGTCGTATTGTAAGTTGTTACTTAATAGCGAAGGGAAATGATTGACAGGATTGACAGAAGCGCGCGCAAAACCCTTGCGATTCATATAGACTCCGACGCAAAAGTGATTGTGAAAGCGCCTGAACGCATGAGCAGAGAGATAATTGACAGCTTCGTGGCGGGGAAAGCCGCCTGGATAGAGAAAAAGAAATCAATGATGCTTGCCAGGCCAAGATTGACAAGAAAATACGAAGAAGGGGAAAATCTGCCGCTGCTGGGAGAAGTGTTCACTTTGCGGTATGAAGACGGGTTCGGTTATGCCCTGAGGCAGTCAGGCAACACGGTAACGATAGCAAGAGACCTGAAGTGGCAGGCAAAGATATTAATCGAGAAATGGTACAGAAAGAAAGCGCATACACGCCTTGTGCCGATGGCAGTTGAAATTGCAGGCAAGACCGGGATCCCCGTCAAAAGCGTGAAAATATCAAGTGCCGTAAGGCGCTGGGGCTCTTGCAGCTCCAAGGGTTCGATCAACCTGTCGTGGCGCCTTGTTATGGCCCCTGTCGAAGCGGCCGAGTATGTCATTTGCCACGAGCTGGCGCACCGCGTGGAGATGAACCACTCGCCGAGATTTTGGGCAGCAGTCGGAAAATTATTTCCGGATTACAAGCAATGGCGGGAATGGCTGAAACAGAATGGTAAAACGTTGGATATTTGAATAATGGCACGATATAACATATATGATCTGGGTATTTAGCCGATATCGGGCATGAAGCTGTTTCCGGACGTCAACACTCTGAAATCGGTGGGGAATGACACAACCTACCCCATAATTGACGGTGTGCCCTACATTTTGCCCGAGGAGGCAAAAGAAAATGAATATGGCATGGACTACCGCCAGCATTACGAGACAGACTCACATGCCTCTGACTATTTCGCGCCGGAGCCCTGCGGCGCCACGGCGGATGATTTCCGCAGGCTGAGGCAGGCAATCGCGGGCCTGGTGCCAAAATCAACGGGACTGATACTGGATGCAGGTTCAGGCGGGGCGTGGGCTGCAAAATCATTGTGCAGCGAAGATAGGAGCGTCTGTTCTTTCGATATTTCCCTGAGGAACA
>CAZIHB010000287.1:0-3842 GCA_964538535.1 uncultured Hyphomicrobiales bacterium
CAAGCTTCTCTTTTGCTGAAACTATATCGGCCATCGCCAGGAATGCAATTGCCAGAATAACTACTGTTTTTTTCACCTTACGCCCCGTCAATTATTTATCAAATCAAATAAATACATCCAAACACACATGACGCAAAATACGAATATTATGGATATTTTATTGCCATGCGAATTTGCACTGCTCACACACGCAGCCAGCAGGCACGTTGAGCCGGCTGAAATAAATTGCATGACGTTAAATATGTTTATGCTATATTAGCAAAGAGTATCACAAAATATAGGGAAACAATTATGAGAATGAAATCGATTTTTATTGGCATGATCGGCTTGATGCTGGCCGGGCAGATGTCGGCACAGGAAGTGAAGTCAAGCCGTGTGACAATCTATAACAATGATTTCGGCGTCGTCAGGCAGACGCGCTCTATCGATATACCATCCGGCAGCTCGGAAATCAGGCTGACGGATGTTCCCGAGAAAATTGAGGCCCCGAGCGTTAAGATCAAGCTGAAAGGCAGCGTGTCGGAGCAGAATTTCCGCTACGACCTGGCCAGCCAGAGTTCGATCCTGAAAAGTTATATCGATAAAAACATTACACTGCTTCCCGGAAAGTCCGGCCAAGGGCTGATAAGCGGCACTCTGCTGAATTTCTCCACCGAAGACAGGGGAGATGGCTTGATTTCGTCCGTCCAGGTAGTGATGAGAACGGACAAAGGCATTTTAATGATTCCTGACATCAAGGACTACGTGATCGAGGTGGGCAGGCTGCCGGATGGCATGACCACAGTGCCGACTCTTATCTGGAAAGTTCAGGCAGACAAAGCCGGCAGGCAGGATGTTGATTTGTCATACATCACGGGTGGATTCAGCTGGCAGGCAGACTACACCGCGACGCTTAACGAGAAGGATGACGCCATCGATCTGAACAGCTGGGTGACCATCACCAATGAAACAGGCGCTTCATTCAATGATGCATTCGTAAAGCTCATGGCCGGGAACGTGAAGAAAGTTGCTTCCAAGCCGATTATGAAAAATATAAATCTGCGCGAAGTTCCGGAATATGCCGAGGGGAACATGATGGCGTCTTTCACCGAGAAGCCGCTATTCGAGTATCATACTTACGACCTGAACCGCACGACAGATCTGCTTAACCACGAAACAAAACAGATAGAACTCTTTCAGAAGGAAAATATCAAGGTTGTGAAAAAATACATTTTCAGCACGAGCCAGTATAACAATGGAACATCTTTAGCACCCGTGAACGTGGCTGTAGAATTCTTAAATACCGAGAAGAACGGCTTGGGGATTCCCTTGCCGATGGGTGTGATGAAAGTATATAAAGTGCAGGAACGTGTGCCGGAATTCGTGGGCGAAGACAGGATCGAGCACACGCCCAAAGATGAAAAGGTGACACTAAATATCGGCCAGGTATTCGACGTGATGGGCGAGGAGACACTTATCAACTCGAACACCATAACCGAACGCATATGGGAAAAAGAATTCTCGATCAAGCTGAAGAACCGCAAGAGCGAGGACGTGACGATAGAGGTGCAGAAATACATCGGCTGGGACTCGTCCGTGCTCTCGTCGGACCTGAAATACGAGCAGAAGGACGCCTCGACTATAGTCTTCAAAGTGCCGGTGCCCAAGGACAGCGAGAAGACGTTTAAGCTGAAGGTGAGGGTGAAGATGTAAGTAACCGCGGATAGACAAACCTCACACCGGACAAATGCACGCCTGCCAAGGCGAGGGCGTGCATTTGCGGGCGTGCCGGAGATGAGGGGGGGGGAGCACGGCGGGACGAGTGTGGAAATGATGTATGGAAGGTTTCTGCGAAAAGGGCACTAAAATCCATTAAAGCAAATATTTGAACAAAGCATAAGATGAAAATTGTTAATTGATAGATGCAAGATCATATTGCAACTCAAATTGATAATTTGTAAATTAAGTGCGGCTCTTTGTTAAAAAGAACAGTGCTTATTCGTTTTGGAGGTGCGCTTCATATAGCTATTGGTTAGATTGCGCGATACAAACGCATTGATTGATCTAATTATCAACCATAAATAAAGTAAAAAGCATGGTAAATTTCCAAAAACATAAATTGAGCGTCAAAACCGTAACAGGCTTGATAATCATCATTTTGGCAATTATAATCGGAACCACCACCATTTTTACTTCGTTGAAACAGCAAAAAGAAAATGTAAAAGCATCATCATGTATGTTTGATACAAATAGAGACAGCAGCCTAAGCAAAGCCCAAAATGAAACGGATCTGATCAGCGTAAATTACCGGCCCGAAAATATTAAAAGTAAGCCAAAATATACAGGAACTATCTCTTTTAAAGCACCACGGAAATGGAATGCTGAAATAGTAGATAATTTGCTATTGAATAAATGCATTTATGCTCAGTTAGATAAAGTTCAAAGAAATAATCCAGGGCATGAAGTTGGATTTTTTCTGACAAAACATTGTGGTGAAATGAAAGCTTTATTCTATATAGGGAAAAGTAGTACTTCCTGGCTGTCATTTTCAGACGAAGCACCTGAAAAATTTGCCGAGGCCAGCGATGGACAACATGTTGTCGGGTTCTATCATACACATCTTTTTTATGATTGGCATCGCTGGTACAATCCAAATGTACTGCAGTTTTCAGGTGATGATTGTACTGCTTTTTATTATTTGATAACCCACGGGGTCGGTTGGGCAAATAACAAGAATGACAATAAGCAATTTGTCATGGGTGTTGTGACAAGCGTAATAAGGCAGGTAATGACTCCCAAAAATTATTTTCGGGCAAGGCGCGGAATGCACGGCCTGATTAATGGGTGCAGCGCCATTGAAAGGAATAACCGTGTATGGAGAGTTTATGATTGGTCGAAATTTGGATTTAGTATAAAATCATATTAATCTGGGGGGTGGAGATCGTAGCTATGAAGAATATTCTAATTTTATCGGTTTTAATTGCTGCCGTTTTCTTGTTTCAATGCGACAACACACTTGCAAAGAATTCAAAAAAATACAGGAATAAAGAAGAAATATCTTTGGAATATTTCGACGTCATATGTGATTCTTTAAGTAAACCTGATAACGCATATTATCTTAAGATGTTTGAAAAATATCAAAAATGCAAATCGGCAAAGGAGTTTGACGCTAAAAGTTACAGAAATGTTCCTCTTGGCAAAGCATTAGACTTGATAAGCAATAAGTATGACGTTATACAACATGGTTATGATGTTGACGAAGATGGCATGATAAATGGGATGTTTGTCGATTACTTTTTAACAGATAAGCTGGTTCTCGAAGTGTGGTTCTGTTTTAACAAAAAAGTAAAAAGTTGCTGTGGTATGGGCGGTGAATTTACAGCTAATAACACGTTACACAGAGAGCTAAGGGAAAAAAACGATAAAATAATCGAGAACGTTACCGGCTATAAAATATACCAATTTAAGAGAAAGATAGATGATAAAAGGGCTATCTATTTCTATGATGAGGAAGTACGCTATAAATGGTATATTCGGCAATACAAAGCCAATAAGCTGAAGAAAGCATCGGGAAGGGGGTAACACTAATAAAATATGAGTGTTGCCAACGTCCTACCAATAGGGTGATTTAGTGAAAAATTAGCTTTTATTATTGCCTGACTATTGTTATGCAGTCATTTGGTATAACTAAACCGGATTCTTTTGATTCTCAAGATATAGCCATAAGAAAATTTGGGGAAAACGCCCTAAACAAGGTCAAGAAATTAGAAGTTACTTGCATGGAATCATTGTTAGCCAATGAAAAGATAAAATATTAAGCAGATTAAAAAAAATATTGGTAAATAAAATTGCAATTATATATC
>CAZIHB010000288.1:0-3823 GCA_964538535.1 uncultured Hyphomicrobiales bacterium
CCAGTACCTCTACCCTGATGACAGCCTCTCGAAGGAGTGCACCAAAAAAATTATCGAGATGCGCGAAAAGCTTGCAAAAAGAGATTACTCCATCGCCGAGCTTTATCTTAAGCTGGAAAGCCCACGCTCCTCTCTGATATACTATGATCAGGTGATTGGCAATTTTGACGACACTTCCTGCTTCGAGCCGGCAGTCTGGGGAAAGATCAAGGTGCTTGTAGCCCTGAAGAAGACTGACGAGGCAAAGAACACTATTGCTTTCTATAAAAAGAGCTTTCCGGCCGGAAATTATCTTTCGAAGGTGATTGAACTGGAAAAATCGCTTTAAATCTGCTTATATAAACAAGGAGGTTCAAATGAAGCTCAGGACGGTGACAGCGATACTGCTATGCCTCGCGTCAGGCTTTACGGCATTGAGCGCCGAGGTGTTCCCTTTAAGCGTCGGCCCCTTTATCTCCGCCAAGTTCGGAATAAACGGCAACGACACCCCTTACGGGCGTAAGAATGGCCTGGCTTTCTGCAACCTGCCGGATCTGGGCGTCAACTTCTGGATGCCGCTCAGCTCTGCCTCCAATCTCGGCATCTCCCTGGATGCTGCTTTCTCTTCTTATGCCTACAAAATCAAAAGAGTGGCCGACAGCAGGGAATTCACTCACAGGTACAAATATATCACGATAAACCCGCAATTTACTTTTTCCGGGTTCAATCTCGGGCTGAGCCTCGGTGTGCCCGTGAGCGGGGAATATAACGGCGTGGAAATAAAAAAATCGGCTCTTGCCACGGTCTCTGAAGTTACTGTCGGCGGTGCTGTTCCGGTGTTTTCAGACGAATCCGGCAGGATGTGCATCATCATGAAGGGATCCTACATGCTTTCAGGTATTTATTCCGACTATGCCAAGAACGACCCCCTTTCAAGCCTGATACCTGCCGAGGCCCCTCAGAAGATCACGGGATACTTCAATCCCAGGGCAGCGGCTGTTTCGGTCGGCTTCAGCTATATGTTCAACCTTTCAAACCCCGCCCCTGCCGATCAAGTGGAATAGGGCGGGTCGGTCCGTTAGTTCGACCTTACCGAGAAGAATAGAAACACTGTCAGGGCCGCCGTAGCCACAAGCACGAGCGGCTCTATTGTTTTTTCCCAGATGCTTTTCCTTTCGGGCGGCACCGTGCCGCGGGCGAATTCGTACGGTGAATTTTCCAGGGCAGCGACATCCTTCCGGCTCAACGTGTCCCTCAGTGACAGTAACTTCCTCACGGGAGCTGATATGACTCCACCCTTGCAGACGTAGCTTGCTGCCTCCATACTTACCGTGCGCACGACAGAATCGCTGCTTTGCGTGTAATTGTCATAGCCGACGCCGAACTTGCTTATCGAGACGGTTACAATCGGCAGCCCGGTGCTGTCGCCGCTCTTCTGCAGCGTTATCCCCGCCTCGGCCGTTCTGTTCACAAATTCCTGCTCAAAGAGCCATTCCGAGGAATGAGGGGAGATCCGGAGTATAAATTTTTTCGCATCATGCTTCAGCGCGTCTTCAATTGCCTCCCGGGTGAACGCCGCTGCCATGCCCCTTAGTATCTCAAAATTAGCATTTACGCCTGCCGTGCCGGCCTGTGAATCGCCCTGCCCGGCCAGGGCGGGCATCACCGAAAAATAAAGGCAATACAGCGCGAAGCCCACTCCGCCCGCTGCATTGCCGACTTTTCTGATCAGACGTGATATTTTTTTCTTGCAGGCCATCAGCATTCTATCAGCTGTTCTGCCCGCGGGGCCGTGATGATTTTTTCAGGCGGGCAACTGCCTGCCCCAGCATTTCCTCGTTGGTATATGAACTCGGCCTTATCCTGATAGCCCTGCGCCTGCCCTTGACGCTTATCTTTATCAGCCTGTAGGTGTTCTTGATTTTTTTCCCATGCACCTTACCGAAAGAAATCCTCAAAATATCATGCATATGGAACACTTTAACCCCGAACCGGCTGCGAAACTCTATGAAATCCTTGCCTATCGCTATTTCGCGGCGTTTATAGAGATTAACGAGCGCGCCGATGCCTGCCGTAACGATAAAGATGCATAACAATATCACAATCGGATCAACGAGCCTGAGCGACAAGGTGAAATCCTCGATTGTGCCCCTGAGCAGGATGTAGATGATCAGAACAACGGCATAGCCTGAAATTGACTGCCAGTAAAAATCCAGCCGCTGCCGGCAGACCACATGGTGCTCCTTTTGAACCTGGGTTGTTTCCATTCTTTTTTCAATTTTATTAATACTAAGAGTACGTGGCGAACCTGAATCCATGCTGCTTTACAAATAGTTCACGAGCGATAGTATTTCCCTTGCGGCATCCCTTGCGGCATTGGGCCTGCCCATGGCCGCGGCGTTCGATCCCATCTCCTCCAGGCGCCTGCTGTTCGTCACGATTTCGTTCATCACGTGGAAAAGCGACTTCCCGACGGCGTCGTCATGAATCATGATTGCAGCATCTTTTTCCTCGAGTATTTCCGCGTTGCGCTCCTGCTCCTTGTTGGAGGCTGTCGCGAGCGGGATAAGTATTGAAGGCTTGCCGCAGATGCAGAGCTCGGCAACCGTGGTCGCGCCGGAGCGCGACACGACAAGATCGGCCGAGGCATATGCAGCAGCCATATCGTCAATGAACTCAAGCTGCTTCACGTTGGCAGGCAGCGCCCTGGAGGGCCTGTAAGATTTGCCGGTCTGCCATATCATCTGATAGTCTGCCCTGCCTATCTCCTCAAGAAGCGACTCTATGGTGCCGTTTATCGATTTGGCACCCAGGCTGCCGCCAAACACGAGTATCGTGTGCCTGCCGGGGTCCAGCCCGAACCTTGAAAGCCCTTCTTTCCTGCCGGGCATTGCAACGATCGAGTGCCTGACGGGATTGCCAAGCAGCCGAAGCTTAGGCCTGATCGACGGGCTGAAGTATTTTTCGCTGCCATCGAAAGAGCTGATTATCATATTCGCCTTGGGGGCAAGCAGCTTTATGGATTTCCCCGGGTTGACGTTCGACTCCATCAGCACGAGGGGAATTTTCTCGAGGTGGGCGGCACTGCCGGGAGGATAGCTGATATAAGCACCCGTGCAGAGAGCTAAGTCGATATTTTTCTCTTTAATGATCGACCTGCATTTAGACACGGCTTTATACATTTTTATGGGCATCGTGAGTGTGGAGAGTGATAAGATGCTTGTCAGCCCGGATACATCCATCGGGATGAAATTGAATCCGGCCTGGGGCACAGCCCTGGCTTCGATTTTGTCTTCCCTGCCCACAAAGTAGGCCTGCAGCCTGCCGCCGGTCATTTCACGCATCTGCTCGAGCACGGCAAGCGCGGGAAACAAATGCCCGCCGGTTCCGCCGGCCCCCACCAAAACGTTTAGATTTTTCCCCGTCATCGTCTTTCGCCAATAAGTCTAACTTCTTTTCTCATTATTACAGAAATTACCATGCCATGGCTATGGATTTCCGCTCCGAATTATTACCGGATAAGAAATTTTTCTTTATGCAATATAAATGCTTTTGCCCGACATTCAAACAAATAAAAGCCCTGAAACCTGAAAATTAAAAAAGGAAGGCCACGCCTGAACCTTGCCTTGACGGCAGTACGGGCGCGGCCTTGATCATTTTTTTCATAATTCCCGCGGGATTAGTCCATCGGCTGGATATCGCTCATGATGATCACGTTGATTCCGCCTGAGACCTTTGTCTTGCCGATTATGCCCACATTCTTGTTGTGTGCATATTTTGCAATTTTCTTGCCGGCATAGGTGCCATCAGCATTGAGAACGAAGTAGATCTTCGATCCGACCTT
>CAZIHB010000289.1:0-3821 GCA_964538535.1 uncultured Hyphomicrobiales bacterium
TATATATACATTTCGCGCTGCCGGAATTCCTCTTCGCCGCGCAGAATGACCCCAGAACCAAAGCGGTGGCTCTATATGTAGAGCCGGGCGGCTACTACGAGAAAATTGCACTCGACTGGATTGAGGAACGCAGATTCGGCTTCAACAAGCCGGTCGTTGCCTGCGTCACAGGCCGCTGGAAGAAAGAGCTCACACGCTCCTGCGGCCATGCCGGAGCTCTCGCCGGGAGCGGCGACGATGCCGAAGCAAAAGAAAAGTGGTTTGACGACTTCTTCGGTGTGCCGGTCTTCGATCCGGCAAATCCCGTCGTCAGCAAAAAAGGCGTCAGGATAGCATCAATACAGGACTTCCCGAAAGCCATGCAGGCTGTCTATGAAAAAATCGGCGAGAAACCCGATTTCCCCCCGGCCGGCGATTTGTCACTCAAGCTCTGGCTCAGCGACAACTTCATGCCAATGCCCGACGAACTCAATCTTCCCGTCGTGCAGGCCATCGAACCATATGACAAACAAATACTCGAGATCAACAAGCAGATCGGCGCGCACTACCTACGCAGGAACATGGCCGACAAGTCCGGCGCCTCCAGGATGGATCCGCACACTCAGGTGACTGAACTTCACGGCAAGACGATCCTCGATCTTTCGAGATACTCGATCGAGGAAAACCTGTATTTCTCGCTTGCCAAGACAATGCCCGATAAATATGACATCCCGACCATCAACCTCGTGCTGAACCTATTCCTGAATTTGGACGAGGAAAGGATGAAGCCTCTCGACATGGCAAAAGCCAACGGCTGCACTCCTAATGCCTACCTGGCTTCGCAGATTGCAACCATCGGCGAGATGCCGCTGCTCGGCAAAGCACATCATTACGCCGGAGTAATCATAGACCTGATCCGAGAGCACGGCATCGACGAGAAAACAAGGGAATATCCAAAGGCCGTAATCGATTTCATTGTCGATAACCTGCTCGAAAAGAATGGCACAAAGGATGACGCTGTCTCGGATGCTCTCGTGAAGGAATTTAAAAACGCTAAGAGAAAATCGGAATCAATTCAGCTCTGCAGGTTTATCATAAACCTTGCTGAAGAAAAGAAAATGGCAATCAAGGATAGAACGCCATTCCTGCTTGCCGGCATCGCTGTCTGCCTCTTCTGGAAGCCTATGCTCGAAAAGCGTGTGCCGAGGTCTGTGGCAGAGGATTCGCTTTATTATTTCTACTCCGTGGCGCAACTTGTGGCTTTCGCCGTAATCGACCGTGAGAATAACAATTTCTGGAAGGAATTGATAAGCAGGAAAAATGACGCTCCCTACGAATCCTTCACAACCAACGTGTTCAAGATCCTCTTTAACCGCGTCCCCAAGGAAGAAGAACTTACGGAGCTTAAATATGTTATCGGACTTACCCTGTCCAACGGCCCGGGTACAATATCCGCCAAGGGCGCGAAGGAAACCGTCAGCGCGAGGAATCACATTCCCACGGCTTTTGTCGGGTTCCTTGTCAATACCGGCCTTGCTCACGGCGGCAACGGGTTCGAGGCAGTAGATTTCCTTCTCCGCACTTTCAAGGATTCAGGGCTTGGCAATCCGGGCGACCCCGGCCACAAAATTGATCTGAAGGCACTTGCCGTGAAGGCCGCGCGGGAATACCGTGATTATAAAAAGCTGGAGAAAGAGACGGGTAAGCTTCAGTATGCCCGCATTCCCTGCGTTAACCATCCGGTTTTCAAGGGCCATGATGTTAATATTGATCCCAGGGAAGCCTTCGTCAAGAAGGAGCTGGATGAGAAGAAGATTTATAATATCTTCCTTGAGTTCTATCACCGCCTCGTGGTGGAATTGTTCAACGAGGGAGCAACGAAGAACGTTTTCTGCGTGAACGTGGACGCCGTGATATCAGTGATCGCCCTCAAACTTGTCTGGGACGACCTCGCCACGGGAAGGCTCTCGCAGAAGCAAGTGCAGGATCTTGTCTTCATCATGTTCCTGATCGGCCGGGCCGTGGGCGTTTCGGCTGAGATAGCCGACCACAGGGACCGCGGCCAGGACATGGATTGCCGCACGCCTCAATCGCAGCTGCAATTCGGTTATTGAGACTTGCAACAAGAATAAAGCAGCCCGTCCTGATAGTTAAAGGGCGGGCTGCTTTTTATTATATTCCGTATTCGGCCCCCTACTTCCGCGGTGTGATCACTTCAATCTCTACGGTTCTCGACATGAAGCGTTCTTCAGGTGTGTCATAGGACATGATTGCAGGCGGGAACCTGTCTGCCCCCACTCCCTCTGTCAATTGAATATCAGCTTTGGGCCGGACCGTCCTGATAAAGTTCGCCACTTCCTGCGCCCTCGTAAGTGACAGCATCCTGTTGTGCTCCGAGTCGCCGAGGTAGTCGCTGAATCCGGTTACTTTTATTACTGCACCTTCTTTCATTGCTTTTGAGAACGCTTTAATCTCATTTTTCATCGGATCACTGAGTGCAAATTGATTGACCTTGAACAGTGTCAGCGTCAGCCGGGCGGTTTCTGTCTCGCTCGTATCCCTCACGATGCCGATGCTTTTGGTTGTAATGGCTGTGTTGCCGAGTGAATCAAACACCTTGAATTCTGCTTTGATTGGCCTGTCGGGCTGAACCATACCTGAGCGGGGGCCGCTCAGATCGAATTCGATCTTCGGGGGCAGTGTTCTGCCGTCACCCGAGTAGAGCAGATTTCTCGACTGATCGAGCGTGAAATACCAAGTCTCGACCGTCCCGTTATTTGCCGGTGTCAGATCGAATGTAATGGTTTTCTGCTTTATATCGTCAGCCCGCATGAATTTTTTCCTGTAAACGGGAGCAATGATCGAATAGGATTTTGATTCGATTTCCACGCGCCTGTTCTCGGAATATCCTGCCTCGTTCGGTGTCACGGTCGGACTTGAGGGCATGCAGTTTCCTTTCGCTGCGGCAACATTGATCCTGCCCGGAGCAATTCCGAAGACCAGTACCATATAGTCCTTGACGGCAAGAGCTCTTTTCGCGGCCAGCTCGCAATTGTCCGTCTCGCTCGAGGGATCCGAGTATCCCGTGATTGTTATCTCGGCTTTCGGATCGTTCAGAAGCCTTTGCGCGATAATATTCATGTTTTCCCGATGATATATTATCGGATCGGGCAGTATGTCTTCCTCGTTCAGGTATTCTTTTGATTCGAGGATATGATATCTTTTTGGGATCTCGGCAGAATTTTTATCGAAAAATACATAGGGCAGAAGCGGGAACACTTCCGTGACGAACTGCACGCCGGCGCTCAGGTTTTCCAACGGAGTCATTCTGCCGAGTGAATCCCTGGAAAACATATCGAAAGCTGCCGCCAGCTTCGGGCGCTCGGGTTCTATTTTCTTTGGCGCGGGAAATAGCAGCGTATCGGTTCTTGTTACCGTTGTCAGGTGAATCACGGTGTCTGCCGATTCTTCTTTTGTGACGGCAATTGCCGGAGCTCCGATGGCGATCATCTCCCCTTCAATTGCCTCTTTCTCCAACCTGATCGTATCAATCTGATATTTCTCGCGGTTAACGTGTATCGTCTCGAACGGGGTGTATTTGAAGCCAAGTGTGATTGATGGGCTGAGCACCTTCCATTTCAGATCCTGCAGGCTTTTATCATCAACGATGTTATTAAGTGTGTAGGACAACCCGATTTCGGGATATAGATACATCGTGCGTGTGGAATTCAGCGGAAACTGATACCCCGCCCCGGCTTGGGCTGATATCACGGCGGCTGCTGAATTTTTAATATCCCCGCTGTTAACATTCCTCCGCCTCGATTCCGTGTCCTTGAATACGC
>CAZIHB010000290.1:0-3816 GCA_964538535.1 uncultured Hyphomicrobiales bacterium
TTTATGATTCTTTTCTTCTCTTATTCGTGCGCGGCCCTGCGGATCTGCTCCATTATTCCCCGGGCGGCATTTTCCGGCCCCGGCGCGGAACAAATCGCGGAAACAATCGCCAGGCCGCTCGCGCCGGCCCTTATGACGTCGCGGGCATTCATCTCGTTTATGCCGCCTATGGCTATCGCCCTGTGGCGGCAGATTGCAGTCAGCTCTTTTATCCCTTCCAGGCCGAGAGGTGCTGCCGTGTCAGTCTTGGTCATCGTACCGAAAACCGGGCTCAGCCCGATATAATCCAGATTACAGTCATTCGCCTCGCGTGCCTGCAGGCTGTTCTCTACCGAGAGCCCTATAATTGCGTCCGTGCCCATGAGCATCCTCGCCTCGCGGCATGGCAGGTCCGATTGGCCTATATGCAGGCCTTCGGCACGCACGGCAAGGGCAATGTCCGCCCTGTCGTTAATAATAAGCGGGACGCCCGTCCCCTCGAGCGAGGGTTTCACCTGCCTTGCAATCTCAAGGAACTCCCTTGTCGATGCATTTTTTTCGCGCAGCTGCACGCAGTCCACACCGCCGGCCACTGCCGCGCTCACTATGTCGGGCAGGCTTCTCCCGAGCGAGAGCGCCCTGTCGGTGACGAGGCACAACTTGAATTCACGTATTATATTCATCTATTCAACCAATATATTTTCAATCTGTTCCCTGCTCAGGCCGTAGAGTGCATCGAGGAACGCCGGTTGAAATCCGCCCGGGCCTGCAGATTTGGCCGCGGCAATTTCACCGGCAATACCCATTGCTGCCATGGCGTTAATGGCCGCCTCGAGGGCGTCGCCGTTCACCCCGGCGAATGCCCCGCACACTGCCGAGGCCGTGCAGCCCATCCCCGTCACTCTCGGCATCAGGGGCGAGCCGTTCCTCACCATGCCGAGCCGTTCGCCGTCCGTGATGTAATCCGTCTCACCGCTGACGGCTACCACTGCTCCCGTTGCGCGTGCAAGCGCTCTTGCGGCCTCCACGGCATCTGCTGACCGTGCCGTGCTGTCCACGCCCTTGGTCGCGCTCCCGTGGCTTGCAAGTGCAAGTATCTCCGAACCGTTCCCTCTTATTATCGCGGGCCGGCCTTCAGAGATCAGCCTGCGGCAGACTTCATCGCGATACCTGGTTGCTCCCGCGCCCACGGGATCGAACACGATCGGCCTGCCACGGCGGTTTGCCGCCCTCATCGCGAGTGACATGGATTCAACCCAGCCGCTGCTCAGAGTTCCTATATTTATAACAAGAGCCGAGGCTATCGCGGTCATTTCTTCCACTTCCTCGGCGGCATGTGCCATCACGGGCGATGCACCCAGAGCAAGCAGCGCGTTGGCGGTGTTGTTCATCACCACGTAGTTCGTGATATTATGCACCAGGGGGGAACGTTCCCTGATCATTGCCAGATCAGCGGCCAGAGAATCGATTCTATTCATTTCGCCCCCCCGTCAGCCCTTTCGGCCGATGATTGCGACATAATCACCCCTGTCGCGGCCGGGCTGCGGCTGCTCGATTTCCACGTTCGAGTATTTCGGGTGCTTCGTCAGGGTCTGCCAGAATTCAAGCCCGGCGAAGCCTGCTTTCTCGAGCAATTCGATCTTCTCGGCGGTGGTCCGCCAGTTCGCCTTCCTGATGAATTCGATGGGGTAGGGATCCGCGGGCTTAATGTCGTTTAGCAGGGGGTTATTCCACGTGTCGAGCGTCATGGCGAGATTGTAAAGCGTTGCGTAAGTGCCTTCCTTGGGAACGTCAACCACCACGATCCTGCCGCCCGGCCTGAGTGCCAGGCGTGACTTTTCGAAGGCCTTGGCAAGGTCGCTGATGTAGCTCGGAGTGCCGTTGAACATTATCGTGTCATACTCGGATATACCGAAATCAGCTTCCTCGGCTGTCGCTACTTTGACCTTCATTCCTCTCTTTACTGCAATCTCGGCCATGCCCTCACCCGGCTCTATGCCATGAGTCGCCTCGATATTGTAATCCTTCTTCAGTATCATCTCGAATAGGCCGCTGCCGCAGCCCACTGAAAGAGTTTTGCCGGGATTGCCGAGTGCTTTGGCCACGAGGGCTGCCTCGGAATAGAGCAGGTTCGTGTTGTTGAAAAACCACGCGTCATATTTTTCTGCATAGCAGTCAAATGCCCTGTTGTTCATTTCTTTATCCATGAATAAATTATATAAATCTCTTTGTCCGGCCGGAAATGAACGTGGATTGGGCAGCAAATATGCCTGCTTCGTGCTATAACCGTATTCCCTACGCAGGTATTATCCTGATCAGGTTCGGGAGTAACTCTCAGCTACGCCATCGGGCGTGCACCTCCAACGGAACGCTGTGAAATTAGCAAATTTTCGTATGCCGGCAAAGACTCCTTTGAATCGAGATAAAAAAAGCCCCGCGCGGTATAACCGCCGGGGCCGTGCAATCGTTCCACTATTTGCCTGTTTCTACTGAAGCTTCAGCTTCTGGCCGATTTTAAGCACCGTGGTTTCTTCTACATTCTTGTTCTTTTTCACGATCTGATCCACGCTCACCCCGAAACGTTTCGCGATTGAAGAGAGATTATCGCCATCCTTCACTTCATATACTCTTGGCGTCTTCTTCCCGGGCTTCTCTTTTGCCGCGGCCTTTTGTGCCTTGGCCGCCCCCTTCGGCGGATTGATCTTCAGTGTGGTGCCGGCGAATATCGTGCTGCCCTCGATCTCGTCGGGATTCCATTTCTTCAGGTCGGATTCGTCAACCCCGTACTTGTCTGCAATCATGGCAAGGGTTTCGCCCTTAACCACCTTATGGACGGCGGTTTTTGCTTTCCCGCCTTTTCTGTCTGCTTTCGCAACTTCCTGCGGGGCTGCGGCAGGTATTTTCAATGCACGGCCGGGTTTCACCTTGCTGCCGCTGATATCGTTATTTTCTTTAATATCGGCAACGGTGACGCCGTATTGCTCCGCTATCTCTTTCAGCGTCTCGCCCTTGGCCACCCTGTGAGTGATCTGCTTCGTTTTAGAGCCTTTCACCTGTTTCGGCTCGCTTTTCTCCGCGAGCTTTGCCGGCGCGGGGACAGTGATCTTCAGGGTTGTGCCGGGCTTCACCTTGCTGCCCTTGATATCATTATTTTCTTTAATATCGGCAACGGTGACGCCGTATTGCCCGGCTATCTCTTTCAGCGTCTCGCCCTTGGCCACTTTGTGAGTGATCTGCTTCGTTTTAGAGCCTTTCACCTGTTTCGGCTCGCTTTTCTCCGCGAGCTTTGCCGGTGCGGCAGCTTTGATTGTCAGCATCTTGCCGGCCCTGATCCTGTCGCCGTCAAGTGAGTTCCATTGCTTTATGTCCGATATCGATACGCCGTAAGCCTGTGCAATGTCGGCAAGAGTTTCGCCTTTTGCCACCTTGTGCCTCGTGGTTTCGGCCTTGGTCTCGGACTTTTTTTCGGCCTTCTTTTCGGCTTTAGTCTCGGATTTCGGCTGCGACTTGACTCTGACTATTTTCTGAGCCGCGCTCTGCTGCTCGGGCTTGCGCGTCGATATGCCGGCTTTGACTATCAGCGTTTCTCCCGTTTTCACCTTGTTCCTGTTCAGGTTGTTCCAGGCAATGATTTCTTCGGGGGTCACGTCGTAAATCTGTGATATCTCTTCAAGAGTTTCGCCTTTTGCCACGGTGTGGTAGCCGTTTGTTGATTTATTGACCGACTGCCCGTCCGCTGTTTCGCTTTTTTCGGAAATTGAAGCAAGAGCTTTGCGCGATTCCTCTTTCGCCTTGGTGGCTTTGGAGCGCGTGTCCGAGTCCTGGGCCACGTCAATC
>CAZIHB010000291.1:0-3788 GCA_964538535.1 uncultured Hyphomicrobiales bacterium
TTAAGGAATTAATAGATGAGGGCGAGTCGAGTGTATTGGAATTCAAAAGGTTAGTTAAGTCACCTCAGAAACTTGCCAAGGAAATTGCCGCTTTTGCCAATACAAAGGGCGGAATCCTTCTGATCGGAGTGGATGATGACGGTACAATCGTGGGGATATACAGTGAGAAAACCGAAATTGACGTGTTGACGCGTGCCTGCGAATTCAATATCGATCCGCCGATCACACCAAAAATCGAGATTGTCAGCGTTGCCGGAAAATACATAATTGCAGCCACAATTGAACAAAGCCGCCTGAAGCCGCACAAGATAATTGCTGATGACAAGAACAGCCCCGAGCACGGAAGGGTTTACATACGGCTTGGGGAGAAATCCATAATAGCCTCGAGGGAAATGACGAACCTGATGCGATACCTCAGTGACGACAGCAAACAGCTGACTCTCAGCATCGGTGATAAGGAAAAGCGGCTATTCGCATATCTTGAAAAATACGAGAGGGCCACGGTCAACGATTTCTCTTCTATCGTGAATATTTCCAGGCGGCGCGCCGAAAGGCTGATGATAAGGCTTGTTCGTGCCGGTGTGCTGCAGATACACAACGACGAGCACCACGACTATTTCACATTGATCTGAAACGTTTGAATTAAAGCCTGCAAAAAAACAAGCGGAGATATATGTTTAGATCATGTATCTCCGCTTTTATCTGTTCGAACCGAGGTTATGGATTATTCTTCGGGGGTGGTGGGAGATGATTTCCTGCGGAAATCACCAAACACAAGCCCGAGAATGCTGAGAAGCAATGTGATTGCGCTTATTGTCATGCCGGATTTGAAGGTATCGGATTCATACTTCATCTCGACAACGTGTTCGCCTGCCTGCACGGGAATTGCCCTGAGCGAGTAATCGGCCTTGGCAATGGCTGTCTCCTTTCCATCAACGTACCCCTTCCAAGCCGGATACCATATCTCGCTGAAGCATACGAACCCGGCGTCCTTGGATTTCACTTTGAATTTCATGGAGTTGTTGCCGTATTCGATGCATTGCACCATGTCGTCATAAATCGAGTCGGGTGCAGCAGGCAGCGTGATTGCCGGATTCTGCTCAAGGGCCACGACTTTCTTCAAGTCATATTTACCGGTTTTCAACTCGCTTTTCATAGTGTTCTCGTCCATGACAACGGCCCTGTGCACCATCCATGCCGGGCCATTCTGAGTTTTTCTTTGGAAGAATCTCGGGTAACCCGTGGCAGAGTCGATATTGATTTCATATTTAACGTTAAGTGCGTCGTGCACTTTGTCCTTATTCTCGAGCGGGGGTATAGTCCACTTCAGCAGCAGCGGGTTATAGCCCTCAACGAGTGCGACTCTGCTGATCAGGCCCTGGTTACGGTTCATTGCCATGTAGGATGGTTTATACATTCTCATGTTGACGCGGAAAATATCTCCGGGAGGATTGCTCTTCAGGCTTTGCTCCAGGGCAGGGTCAAGCTGATACAACTCCTCGGGATTCTGAGGAGAAATGTTGAATCCGCCGAGCGCGACGTTAAGGTCAGTAACCGCAAGAACGGCAAGAATCACGCCGGAGACGGAAGCGCTAAGTTTTTTTGCATAAGTGAAGTAAATGACTACTCCGCCGGCCAGGGTGAAGAAGCAGGCCAGTGTGCCGAATGATTGAATTTTGTCGGTGATGCCGGGCGGCACGTCGAAAGATTCACCGAGAATTCCGGCCGCGGCAAGAAGTGACACGATAAGCGGAATCCCGACAGCCACGAATATTGAAATTAAAGTATTTCTGTTTTTGGGCTTCGAAAGGATAAGGTCGAAACCCCAGCCTGCAAACAATGCAAAGGCAGCCACGACATAAAAGAGCATTCGCGAAGGCACGCGGAATTTTCCGAACATGGGCAGGTTGTAGAACAGCCCGTGAAGGAAGAAATTGGAGCCGAGAGCGTACAAAAATGCAAAGACTGCCATTGTAATAAAAAAGGCCCCGTACTTGGATTTATAATTGCCCGCCATGCCGATGATACCAAGCATCAGTGCTACAAGCCCGAAATAGAAACTGGTCTCCCAGAAATAGAAATAGGGCGCGGGTTCGGTTTTGCCGGCATTATTGACCTGTGTCAGGTAGAAAGGGGCATCCTTAGCACCGCGTCCATCCACGTGGCCGAAAATTTTGGGCACCACGCCTTCAAATGCCTGTTTAAGCTGGAGCGAACCGATGGCAGAATTATCGTAAGTGTATTCTGAGCGGACAGAATAGCCGGCAAGTTCTTGCGACGGCATATACTGCACCTGGAAAATCCCCGCGGCAATCACGAATGGCGCAATGGCTGCAACAGCAAGCTTGGCAAACGAGTTGCCGATTGTTTTATTCTTAATCTCGGCAGCAAGCAGCCAGATCATCATCATTCCGACAAAGAATGACTCGTAGAGAGTGAACTGCGGGTGGCCGGCAAGCATTGTCATGCCCAGGAGCAGGCCCGAGTAAATGGCCGGACGAATCCTGCGCTCTTCAATGCCCTTCATGAGGAACATAAGCACGAGGGGAAACCATGTGAGGTGATAAACAATCATGGGATGAATCACATGGCAAACAAAAAGAGCCGAAAAAGCATAGGAAACAGCAGAAATCACGGCGCCGAAGGAGCTGATTTTCAGATATCTGGCAAGTTTATACATTGAAAACTGGGCAATGAAGAAATGCAGGATAATAACAAACTGCAATGCTCCGACGGGCAGATGCCCGCCCGCCCCTGTAAAGAGATTTAACAGGCGGTTGACGGGATAGAAAAAGCCGATCTGAATATCCGCGAAGAAGGGCATTCCGCAGAAAGTGAAAGGATTCCAGAACGGAATGGAAAAACCGGCACTCTCCCTTGCAGCGAAAGACTGGGCAGGGAATATGTATTCGGCGAAATCTTCCCAGAACCACGCGTTGCCCATGAGCTGATCCCAAAAGAATATCACGGTAGTCAGGGCAAAAAAAACGAGAGGGATCCAGACAGGTAATTCAATAAGTTTCGAAATTTTTCCGCCTGAATCGCTTTTCGAAGCCGTTCGAATCGGCTGCTTTTCTTTTGACTGTTTCATTTTTCCGGAGAATTTATCAAACAATAGTACGTAAGCAATTGTAATTAAATATAGATAAAAGAACTGAAACCGCAATTAAGCGGGCACGCAAAAAAATCAATTCGCAATTTACCGGCGTCTTGGATAATATACAAACTTATATTTTGTTTACCGGTTAAGATTGATTATTCTATTTTTTTGTATTTTTGTTAAAAGACATTTATTATTATTAAAACAGGTGAGTTATGACACTGGAAGAAAGGATAAACGAAGACCTGAAAAGCGCTATGAAATCCGGAGATAAAGTTCGTCTCGACACGGTGCGATCAATCAGGACGGGAATCATCGAATATAACAAGAGCGGTGCAGGCAAATCAATGGGCCCCGATGAAGAAATCAAGCTGCTCAATTCCGCTGCCAAGAAAAGAAGAGATGCAATAGAGATGTATAAGCAGGCAAACAGGCCCGAGCTGCTTGCAAAGGAAGAAGAAGAGCTTCGAATTATTCAGGAATATCTGCCGAAGCAACTTACAAATGATGAAATTAAGGAGATTATCAACAAAATCGTGATTTCATCCGGTGCTCAGGGCATGAAGGAAATGGGCAAAGTGATGGGGCTATCGATGAAAGAACTCAGCGGCAAAGCAGATGGCAACGTGGTGCAGGGGCTGGTGAAAGAAATATTGGGGGCCATGTAGCATGGTGCCTGAACGATCGG
>CAZIHB010000292.1:0-3769 GCA_964538535.1 uncultured Hyphomicrobiales bacterium
GACCCCTTCGGGGTCATTTCGCGGTAACATTCGATATGTCATTATGCCACCGCTTTGGGACACGTCCCTTCGGGAAGCGTCCCTTCGGGAAGCGTCCCTTCGGGGTTCTCTTTAAAAAACAAAAAAAACGCGGCTACAATCATTTCACCCCTTCGAGGGTTGGCCGCCGATAAAAAAAAGAGGTCACTACTTTATTGCAATAATTGATACTTTTCGCACGGGCTGTCAAAGCCTGAGAAAATGCCTGATCGATTCGAGGGCCTGCTCAAAACAACATGGCGAGCCTCACCAGCTCGCTCCATGGCGTCACGGCTATCACCCTGTAGCCGAGTAATGTGCCGAAACTGATGAACATGATCCCGGAGAATTGCTTGATCCTTACGACAAAATTCTCGCTCATCTTATGCTTGTACTTCACTACAAGCCGAATGATCAGGTAAAGCCAGAGAAAATTGCCGAATCCGAAACCGACAGAAAAAAGAAGGTTGCCCAGCCAGGAGTTCTGGATCAGGTGCATGGACTGCACCTGAAGCGCCACTGCAGCGAGAGCGGGCAGGAATGTCGGGTTGGCCATATTGGTGAGTGCTATTGCAATGCCGAGGAAAAACGGGCCTTTGGTTTTTAGATAGTTCAGGCGGTTGTTTCCGGCGGGTTCGGCCTCGCCGTTTTCCACGCTGTTCTTCGCCAATCGGCTCTTTCTGAGGTTGATGAAGCCGAGAATGATAAAAGCGGCCACGATGGCAAGCTGGATCAGGAGGACGATGAACGGGTGGCGCAGGTTGATCGAGCCAAGCGTGCTCACTGCCGCGGAAGTAGTAAATGTGGCCATCAGGCAATAAATCGTATCCATGAGCCAGTTCCCGTAGGCAAGGCGAATCCCGCTCTCCCGGCCCTGAAACATTGCCAGCTTGATTGTAGTCACTCCGATCGGGCCCGGGGGCACTGCAAGCACCATCCCGATTACTATCCCTGTCAATAACTCGGCTATAAACACATACACCCCACCACCATGCAATTGCAAAAAAACTCAAATCCAGCACCTTAAATATAGTTAATAATGTATTTAAAAAAAAGAAAAATTGTAAATATCGAAATGATTTGAAAAACAGCTTCAATAATTCACGGATTGTTCCGTGTTTTTCGTTAGTAAGCCGGCAGAGATTTGCCGTGTTTTGTATTATTTTCTGGAGGAATGCATATTGATGGAAAGTTTTAACGCGGTTTATTCAATTTTTCTCTCATGATTCCCGCGAACACTTCTACTTGAATTATGGCGGGAGATTTTTATCACTTAAACGGAGATGATATGGCCGCAGAAATCCTGACACTTCATCCGCAGACACCTGAAATTCGGAAAATAACGAAGGTTGTTGATGCATTGCGCGACGGAGCGGTTATTCTTTACCCCACCGATACCGGGTTCACTCTCGGATGTGCCCTTTCGAACAAGGAGGGAATATCCCGTATCAGGTTCATCAGGAAGCTTCCTGAAAACAAATCCATGACTTTCCTGTGCGATTCGCTTTCCAATGTCGCGGAATTCGCCAAGGTTAGCAACAATGCCTATAGAACAATAAAAAGGCTGATACCCGGGCCGATCACTTTTATTCTGCCTGCCTCGAAGCAAGTGCCGAAATTCGCCCAGGACCCGAAAAGAAACACTGCCGGGATCAGGGTGCCCGACAACACTCTCTCGCAGCTTCTGCTGAAGACAATGGAGGCCCCGATCATTTCGATCACTGCCAAGAACGAGGACGGCACCGTTCCACCGGATCCGGAACAGCTCGTGGACATGTTTGCTCCGCTCGTCGATATTGCTGTAAGGTCCGATTCCTATAGCTTTACAGGCGAATCCACCGTCCTTGACATGACAAACGAAGAATTCACGATACTAAGAGAAGGCGCCGGCTTTGATTTAGTAAAAGAATATGTAACTATCGAAGCAGAGTCCTGATCGCTTATTATTCTCAATATAATTATTCCGGCCCGTGCACCGATCGTGGAGCACGGGCCGATTTATTATTCTGACTTAATATTTAAGAAAAAGTGCCGGTTCTGCTTTTCTTGATTTTAGATTTCTTTAACTTAGCAGCACACGCACCAGCATGTAAATGAACACCGCGGGCGCGACGAACAATATGCTGTCGAACCTGTCCAGCACTCCGCCATGCCCGGGAATTATATGCGAGCTGTCCTTCACCCCGGCATCGCGCTTCAGCCTGGACTCCGCGAGGTCGCCGATCTGGCCGAGGACTCCAGCGAGCAGGCCCATCACGAGAGAATCGCGTATCGGCATGGAGGGGATAAGCCATGCTGCGAAGCCTGTGAATCCTGCCACGGAGCCGACCAATCCCGCCGCGGTGCCTTCCCAGGATTTTTTCGGGCTGACGGACGGGAACATCTTGTGACGCCCTATCGCCCGGCCCACGAAATAGGCAGCGCTGTCGCATATCCAAACGGATACGAACACAATAAGCACAAGGAACATGAACGAACCGCCGTCTGAAAAATAAGCTTCACCATGGCCGGCACCAAGCCCTCCTGCCCATTCCGCCAGCTTGTGAAATTCCCTGATGCCTATCAGCGACGCCAGAAGGGTAGGCACGTACATCACCCCCCCGATTGTCGCGAATGTATTCCCGATCGGATTGTCTTTCCCGTTGAAGAGCTGGATGATCAGTGCCCCGCCGACAAAGAGCACGAACAAGGCAAAAAGCCCGGCGAAGGCCTTTCCCGTGTCTGTGCTTCCCAGCCCGGCGAAAAGAAGAATCTGCATGGCAGCTCCGAAGCAGAGTCCATACCACTTATCGGGCCGCATATTTTTCTTTTCCGTCATGTCATACATCTCACGGAGCCCGATTGCCGAAATAATAACCACAGCCAGAGCAAAAGCTATCCCGCCCTGATAAATCACAAAAAGCATCAGCGGAATGCCGGCAACGGCCACCGCAATTCTCTTAGCCAGCTCGCTCACATCGACTCCTTCGCAACAAAAAAAACCAAATATATCAATTCTTTCTTATATTACAGCACGAGAAAAAGCAACGCGCAACCAAGAAGCAATTGATATATGAAAGATATTATTAAAGCGCTGGAGTTCGCACGGGAACGTGAATTGCCGGGCCTGCAGTCGCAGCTGAAGATGGCCCCGAGAACTGATTTTTTTTCCGAGAAAATACTCAAGCCGGGGCCTGACGCCAAGAGAAGTGCAGTGCTAATCATTCTTGTGCCCGGGCCGGACAGGAAACCGTCCGTCGTGCTCACTCTGCGCAGCAAGGCCCTTCAGCACCACAGCGGGCAGATCAGCTTCCCGGGCGGCATGGCCGAAACAGATGAAACTCCGGAGGAAACAGCTCTCAGGGAAGCCCGCGAAGAAATCGGGCTTAACACGAGTAACGTCAGCATCCTCGGCCGCCTGACGGAACTTTACGTTTTTGCATCCAAATCAATCGTGACGCCAGTCGTGGCATGGATGCCCGAGACTCCGAAGCTGACGCCCAACGACGGCGAAGTTGAGGAAATCCTTCTCATTCCACTGGAAGAGCTGATCAGCGGGAAGCATATAGCGGTTGAAAGATGGAACTTCCATGGCTCCGTGGCGGAAGTGCCGTTCTGGAAGATTCATGCCACCCCCCTATGGGGAGCCACGGCTATGATATTGAGCGAATTGCTCGACGTGCTGATCGGTTCCGGCGTCAGTTTTTTGCCTTGATAAGCTCTTCGAAGAGTTTTTTTATTTCTTTTGCAGTGTAGCTCCAGCTGTAATATT
>CAZIHB010000293.1:0-3766 GCA_964538535.1 uncultured Hyphomicrobiales bacterium
GGGGAAATGGCCGAGATGTGCGACAGGATCAACTCCGACAAGATGTACGGCTTCGGTGCGAACGGCCCGGATCAGCACAGGCTCTATAAGAAGATCGTGCCGCTCTTCTGGTCGAACGGCGGCGACATACTCGACGGCTCCGGCAAGGCCGTTATCAATTCGCCCGCCAACACTGCAGCCCTGGAAATGTATCTCAGGCTGGCAAGAGTCGGGTATATCGAGACTCAGAAGCAGCTTGACGCGGCCTTCGCGGCCGGCAAGGTTGCTTTTGTCATGTCGGGCTCGTGGCTGATTGACAAGATAGCGAAAGAGAATCCCTCGCTGGATTATGGCGTGGCACCTGTTCCTGCCATGAAGCAGGGCCCCGGGCTGTCGTTCGCGGGCGGAGAATACCTGGCCGTCAGCGCGAAGAGCACGAAGAGGGATAAAGCAATTGCCCTCGTTAAGTTCCTGACCGATGGGAAAAACGCGGCGGAGCTTTGCATGAAAGTGAACGAGGCCGGGTTCCCGGCAGACAAGAATTACTATAACGACAGCCGAATCACGTCCAAGCCGAACAAATCCGTGTTTGCAGCGCAGCTTTTGAACGCGAAAATGACACCCGTGCATCCCGAGTGGCTCGAGATGGAGTCGATTATCGAGAACGCGGTGGAGGAAGCCCTCTACGCGAGGAAAGGCACGATGCAGGCACTCGGTGATGCCCAGGCGGAAGTGCAGAGGCTTGCAGGCAAAAAGTGAGGGATATGGAAGAAATAGACAGGCTGCGGAAGGAAATCGACAAGATTGACAGCAGAATAATGAATCTCGTCCTCGAGAGGAAGCGGGCGAGTTCGCGTGTGATTGCCATGAAGAAACACGCCGGGATGCCCGTCTATGACTCCGCGCGCGAGGGCGGGATAATCAAGTCCCTTCTTGAAGAATTCGGCGGAGCGCTTGATGAAAGGCTGATCTCAGCCCTCATGCAGGCAATTCTTGACGATTCGAAAGCCCGAGAAGGCGCTCCGGGGAAAAAAAAATGTGCACTTTTCAGTTCGGCAGGCACCGCGGATGCGGCACTCGAGCTGAAAGCAAGGCCTTTTATTATCGCCGGGCCGTGCGCTGCGGAGAGCCTCGCGCAGGTTGAATCCCTTGCCGAAAAACTTGCAGCCATGGGAATCAGATTCATGAGGGGAGGCGCCTTCAAGCCGAGGACGAGCCCTGATTCATTCCAGGGATTGGGTGCCGGGGGGATCAAAATGCTGCGGGAAGCCGCGGCAAAGAGGGGGATGTTCCTCGTCACCGAGGTGCTCGATATTGTCCAGCTGGAAGAGAATTACGACAAGATCGATATGATTCAGATCGGCAGCAGGAGCATGACTTCCTTCGAATTGCTTAAAAAAATCGGCAAAATGACGGCAGCAGACCGCAAGCCGGTGCTGCTGAAGCGAGGCTGGAGCTCCACGCTGAATGAGCTGATTTCCGCCTCGGAATATATCACGCGCTACGGCAACACGAACGTGATGCTTTGCCTGAGGGGAATACGCACCTTCGAGCAAATTGATTCGGACTTGAGGAACACGCCCGACCTCGCGGGCATTCTCGAGCTGAAATCGATGACCGGCCTGCCGGTGGTCTTCGATCCGTCACACGCCACGGGAAATTCAAAATACGTGATCGACGTTGCCAAGGCCGCGCTGCTGCTTGGCGCGGACGGGCTGATGATCGAGGTGCACGACCACCCCGAGGCTGCAAAGAGCGACGGCGCCCAGGCAATTCTGCCCGAGGCACTCAGGGAGATAGCCGAGTTCATCAGGTTCAGGCTGTGAACAGAAGCAGATAAAGCGTACGCGCGAAAAAATATATCTGAAAACCCGCAGTGGCAACGAGTATTGACATCATGACCAGGAAAGCTGTGCCCGCTGCTTTTCGTTTGGGCCTGATGGTGAGCATGTGGAGCACTCCGCCGAGTATCGCGCAGAGTGCCATGGCGAACGAACAAGCCGACTCAATCCTGTCGGGATAAACGGCCGGCAGAAGCGTGGAATTATTGAACTCATCCATGTAAATCTTTGTTGTGAACCACGGCACATAATAAGCCTTTGCCACGATGCTGCCGCGCGGAGAGAATTTCCCCTTGTCGAGGAAATGAAAAATGGCGCGGTCGTCGCCTGCCCGGAGCGCAATAAGGGCGGTGTCCGCTCTGCCGGGGGCAACGCGCATCTCGGGGTGGAGCATCATGTACGGCTCGGGCCTTGCTATTCTCCATGAATTAGATTTGGCATTGTGCAGGTAAATGAAAAGAATATCCTCGGACTTCTTGTTGTTCTGTATGATAAATTTCTGATAAACGGGCTTTTTCCCGGAGAGGTCTGCATAGATGTTCCTGACCGGCCTGAGCAGCGCGAAAAGGGCCAGCCAGGTGAAGATGCACCAGAAGGGCATGAAAGTGACAAATTTGATGCCCGCGGCGGCCCACCCGGGCATCCCGGATTTTCTCTGCCTGAAGTAGCCTATCCAAAGCCACACGTAGCACACGAGAGCTATAAATATATAAACCTGAACTATAGGGTTCATCTTGTTCCGTTATTAATATTACATCAACATCAAATTGAAAAAATAACGCTGCATCGGCCCCGGCTAAAGGATTTCAATTTTTTCTTTCACACGGTATCCTTTCGGGCCGGGCTCGATCGTGGCGGCGCACATGAACGCGTCGTGCTCGAAATATAGTATCGATTTATCCCTGACGGCATCGTTCAGCAGCCGCTTTTTCTCCTCAATAGTCGTTAGCGGGAAATTGTCGTAGCTCATGACGTACGGCAGGTGCAGGTGAGTTGATGTCGGCACGAGGTCGGCGCAGAAGATCAAGGATCTCCCTTCCGACTCGATCTTAACAACCTGCATTGCCACCGTGTGGCCGTTGGCAGGAACGACGCTTATCCCCTCGAAAAGCCTTGCAGCGCCGTCCGTCAGTTCAACCAGCCCCTCTGAGAAGAGCGGCAGGAAGGAATCGGGGTTAAATGATGCCCTGTCCTTCTCTGAAGTTCTCCGGGCGTAGATCGCGTGTTCTTTCTGCACGTGATAGCGCGCGTTCGGGAAGGCCGGCAGCAGCTTGCCGCTTTGCCTTGTGACGGTGCCGCCGGCGTGGTCGAAATGCAGGTGGGTTAATATCACGTCCGTGATATCGCCCGCATTCAGCCCAAGCCGCTCGAGGGCAGGCAGTACTGAAGATTTGGATTGATCGATGCAGTATATTCCTGCGGTCTTGTCGTCGAAGAGGGCCCCGTTGCCCGTGTCGATTAGTATGCAGCGGCCGTGGTCGCCCGATCTCGGGCGTACGAGCAATGGCCGGGCGGCAACGGGGATCCTGTTGAGTTCGTCGCCGCGGTGATAAGCTTTGCTCCAAAGCGGCTTTGGCACCACGCCGAACATCGCTCCGCCATCGAGAGCGAAGAGTGAAGTGTCGAGCGCGTTCAGTTCAAAATTGCCGAATATCATGGTGTGCCCTCCCATTAGAACAAAAAATATGACGCAAATTACGTCTTCAATAATAGAATTAATAATTAAAAATGCTTGCTTTTCCTGAAAAATTTTATTTTTGCATGGCTTTTTAGCGTCATTTGGGCATGAACATGTATAAATGATTTTCGGCCGTCATTTTTTTAGCATTCATGCGGGCTTTGGGATAATTATGGAAAGCATTAAGAAAATATACAAGATCGGTTACGGCCCCTCAAGCAGCCACACGATGGGCCCGTCGCGTGCGGCCGCGAGGTTCAAGGAGAAG
>CAZIHB010000294.1:0-3766 GCA_964538535.1 uncultured Hyphomicrobiales bacterium
CCCCCAGTACGAGCTGATCAGGAGCATGGTCAATCCCGGCTACGGGTTCAGCGGCATAATAACGATAGATGCCAAGACTGCAGAAACAGCGAACGATCTCATGATCAGGATGCAGAATGAAAAAATCGGTTTCTTCGCCGTCAGCCTCGGATTCTATAAGACGCTTTTCAGCTCGCCCGGCAGCAGCACCTCGAGCGAGATCCCGGAGGAAGAGCAGGCAGCAATGGGCATGACTCCCGGCCTCGTCCGCTTCTCGATGGGCCTCGATCACGACATCGAGCGCACGTTCGCGAGGATCATGAAGTGCTGCAAAGAAGCAGGGTTGGTTAAATAATCACAGCGCAATACGCCGGGACGGGTACCTGTTTTCGCCCCGCGGGGCAGAGCTGCCCCGCCACCTGAACGTCGAAAAGCTCCGCTACGGCTCTCCAAGCCATGGCGGAGCTTTTTTTTTCCGGCAGGAGAATAACGCATCGGGCCGCGTCAATTGCGCGCCGCGTTAATGGTGACTGCCGGGAATTTGGCTGCCGCTTTCCCCTGCTTTTCAGCTGATACAGCCCGCTATGCCAATTCTCAGCGCCGCGCCGCGCAGTGGAGGTATTATTTTATTCTTATTATTTTCTAACATATACAGAAAAATAAGTATTTTGCCCGGGAAATTCCTTAATTTTCTTTCTCTGTAATTTTGCTACTAATAAAATTTGTTCTTTGTTATGGTTGTTGATATTAAAAATGCATTTCCGCTCAGCAAGACAACAGATATAAAAGGTACAAGACGGCTTGCAAGGGAGAAAGTACTTCAGATTCTAATGGCATACGATATTTCGGGCTCCGATCTCGACGACATTTTCTCTCACGTGTTCTTCCGGGAATTTAATTTTGACGAGCCCGAGCAGGTGGAAGAGGGCAAACTGCTCACAATGGAAGAAATAGAAGAGCTGGAGGCTGATATCCCCATAATATGGAAAAAAGAAGAAGTAAATTTTTCCCGATCATTAATTTCCATGATATTGAGGGACCGGGAATCAATAAACGCGGTCATATCACGATTCACCGACAATTGGGAGCTTGACCGAATAGCAATGATAGACCGAGTGCTCATGCAAATGGCCGTCACCGAGCTGCTTAATTTCCAGGAAATCCCGCCCAAGGTCAGCATCAACGAAGCTATAGACATAGCAAAAAAATATTCGACCGACAAGAGCAGCGTGTTCATTAACGGGGTGCTCGACTCAATTCTCGAGCAATACAAAAAAGAAGGCACTATATGCAAAACGGGCCGGGGACTGATAAATAAATAATTTCCCAATCCTGCCAATGATTTTTTTTCCTTTGAAACCTTGCAATGCTGTAATATATTGTAAAAAGGTGTTATTTCTATTAGCCGGCAATAGGAAATGGTTTATTTTCGAAAATGCATCTGGGCTCAGTTAACGTCGTTAGCCATCCGGGCAATGCTCATTTTTATTTTCCTGCCGGCAGCAAGCCACGCCAGGCCGATAGTCGCAGCCGGCGACGCCGACTTCCCCCCCTATCAATTTCTCCGCAACGGTGTGCCGTGCGGCTTCGAGACAGACCTAGTCAACGCCATCGCCGAGGTGATGAGCATGGACATCCATATATATCTTTACGATTGGAACGTGACACGCGCTAAATTCGATTCCGGCAAGGTCGATTTCATCACCGGTATGTATTACACACCGGAGCGAGAGAAGACCATAGGCTTTTCAATGCCTTACATGCAGATATCAAATGATATTTTCGTCAGGAAAGGAAGCAATATAAGATACTTCACCGACATCCAGGACAAGAACATACTCGTCCAGCGCTCCGACCTGTTCCACGAAATGCTTCTAAACAGCGGCACATCCCGCAATATCATCCCCATCACTTCCCCGCCCGAGGCGCTGAAGCTTCTTTCCCAGGGCATAGGAGATTGCGCCATCATGCCAAAATACCTCGGCATGTTCCTCATCGACAGCCTGAACATCACGAACATCAGGAACCTGAATGAAAATATGCTTCAGCAGCGCTATTGCTTTGCCGTTCAAAAAAACAATCCGGAGCTGCTCAGGCTGCTCAACGAGGGGCTGAGCATACTGAATGCCAATGGCACATACTCGCGCATTTACGAAAAATGGTTTGGCCGGCGTGAAAATAAATATACTTTCAACGTTATTTCCAAATACTTCGTGTATATCCTCGTTGCAGGCTCTTCCGTGGCTATCTTGGTTTTCTTCTGGATATGGTCGCTGCGCCGCAAGGTCGCTGCCAAAACCGAGACGATCAAACAAGAATACGAGCAAAGAATCAAAATGCAGACGGCCCTCGAAGAAAGCGAACAAAAGTTCCGCATCATCACGGAAATGTCCGTGACCGGGGTGTTTATTATTGTCAATGACTATTTCCGGTACGTGAACCCGCGCTTTGCAGAGATTTTCGGCTATTCGCGGGATGAGATGATCAACATGAATTTCAGGTCTCTTCTGCCTATGGACAACATGGATGAAGTGAACAAGGTGAACGAGACAGTAAGAACCGGCTTCGAAAACGTCATGCAGATAAGATTTTCCGCGCTGCGGAGCGACGGCACGATCATTAACGTGGCCGCTCTCGGCAACAGTTATGAGAATGCGGGGGAAAAAATTATTATCGGGTCGCTTATCGACATCACCGCCCAGGTGAAGGCGGAAAATGAGATCATCAAGCTGAACAGAGAGCTCGAGAAAAAGGTTAAAGAACGTACCTTCCAGCTTGAGAAGACGCTGAAAGAGCTGAAGCTCGAGAACGCCGTCAGGGTGAAAGTGGAAGAACACCTCAGGGAAGCAAAAAACAACATGGTGCAGGCCTACGAGAACGAGAAGAAACTGGGCGAGATGAAAACCCGCTTTATATCTATGGTCTCGCATGAATACCGGACGCCGCTGACTGTGATTCTATCCTCAACTTTCCTGCTTGAGCAATTCTATAAGTCCAGGTCGGACATCGATTTTGATAAATACCTTAACCGGATCAGATCCTCTGTGAACAACATGACGGAGCTACTGGAAGAGGTGCTCATGATCGGCAGGCTCGAATCAGAAGAGCTGAAAAGCTCTTTCGTGCATTTGGATATTCGTGCTTTCTGCCGGTCCATGATCGAGGAAATTCTGCTGTTCGACAAGAACAAGCACCCCGTCAACCTGCTTATTGATGATTCAATACCCGGGGCACTGCTCCTCGATGAAAAGCTGCTCCGCCAGACAATAATAAACCTGCTTTCGAACGCCGTGAAGTACTCGGCGGAGAATGAGCCCGTTGATTTAAATGTGTCTCTGGATAAAAACGGCAGCACGATGTTCAGGGTGATCGACCGCGGCATCGGGATACCCGAGGAAGACCTTCCCGAGATATTCACCACGTTCCACCGGGCGAAAAACGTTGGCACCAAACCGGGCACCGGGCTTGGCCTCGGCATAGTAAAGAGGTCGGTCGAGAAGATGAACGGTAAAATTTCCATCAGCAGCAAGATCGGCAAGGGCACTGAAGTAACGATCGAGCTTCCGAATGCCGAAAACAATGTAGCCACAGGCAATGGCTCGAATAAGGTTTAACAAGTTCTGCCGCCTTATCCGGGCTGTGTGAAATGACCGGATTATTGCAATAAATTTGTGCTTCGTCATTCCCGCGCAGGCGAAAACTTACCTGTCGTCATTCCCGCGAAAGCGGGATTCTATTGTATTACAAAGACTTATGGATCTCCGCCTCCGCGGAGATGACGGCGGGA
>CAZIHB010000295.1:0-3765 GCA_964538535.1 uncultured Hyphomicrobiales bacterium
ATCTCTTCAAGCTCTTCCTTTGTGAGATATTTCTTCTCAAGCACGAGGTCATAGACGCTTCTGTCGTTTTCAAGCGCTTCCTTTGCAAGGCCGGTGCATTTCTCGTAGCCAAGCACGGGATTGAGAGCCGTAACGATGCCGATTGAATTCTCCACGCTCTTCCTGCACACTTTCTCGTTGGCTGTGATGCCGTCGATGCAGCGATATTTCAGAGTTTCCATGCCGTTGATAAGCATCTCGATCGATTCGAAAATGCTCTGGCCGATGATCGGCTCCATGACGTTCAGCTGAAGCTGGCCTGCTTCGGCGGCAAGAGTAACGGTAAGATCGTTGCCGATCACTTTGAAGGCGATCTGGTTCACAACTTCGGGAATAACCGGGTTTACCTTACCGGGCATGATTGACGATCCGGGCTGCATAGGCGGCAGGTTGATCTCGTGCAAACCGCATCTGGGGCCCGAGCTGAGCAGGCGAAGGTCGTTGCAGATCTTCGACAGCTTGACGGCAAGCCTTTTCACGGTCGAGCTGAACATCACGAATGAACCGGTGTCCTGAGTGGCTTCAACCAGGTTGTCGGCAAGGCGAACCGGAAGGCCCGTGATTTCCCACAAGTATTGCACGCATTTTTCGCTGTATTTCGGGTCGGCATTGATGCCTGTTCCAATAGCTGTTCCGCCCATGTTGACCTCGAGGAACAGCCTTGAATTCTGCTCGAGGCGCTGGATTTCTTCGGCAAGCGTCACTGCATAAGTTTCAAATTCCTGTCCGAGAGTCATCGGAACTGCGTCCTGGAGCTGTGTGCGGCCCATCTTGATGACGTGGGAGAATTCGGCGGCTTTCTTTTGGAATGAAGCAATAAGCTCTTTCAAAGAATCGATTAATTTCTGTGCTTCATATATGGTAGCAATTTTCATCGCTGTCGGATAGGCGTCGTTCGTGGACTGCGAGAGGTTGACGTGATTGTTCGGATGGCAGAACTCGTACTGGCCCTTCTCATGCCCCATGATTTCGAGCGCGCGGTTGGCAATCACTTCATTGGCATTCATGTTCGTGGATGTGCCGGCACCGCCCTGGATGACGTCAACAACGAAATGAGTGTGCAGCTGGCCGTTGATGATCTCGTCGCAAGCCTTGCAGATTGATTCGTGCACCGCCGGTGAAAGCAGGCCGAGGTCATAGTTTGCCTTTGCTGCGGCTTTTTTCACCTGTGCAAAGGAGACGATGATCGATGGAAAATGGCTGAGAGTGATGCCGCTTATATTGAAATTCTCGACTGCGCGAAGCGTCTGCACACCGTAGTAGAATTCGTAAGGCACATCACGATCGCCGAGCAAATCGTGTTCCGAGCGGGTTTTGCCCGAGACGTACTGCTCTGAAGCATTCACGAGGTTAGTAGCCGTCTGGCGAAGCCTGCGCGAAATCACTCTCGAGGTCCGGGAGAGCACCTTGACCGATATCTCGGGGTGAGTTTTAAGCAATTCCTGGAATTTCACGTTGCTTAACGAGAGCACGACCGAGTTAACGGCTGCCACGGCTGAAGTCGAGTGCGGGTAGTCGTCCATCAAAGCGCCTTCGCTAAGGAAGTCGCCCTTCGAGAACACGCTGAGGGTCTTCAGTTTGCCAAAGGCTGTCTTCTTGCGCAGCTCGATTTCGCCTTCCATAATGATGAATAGCTCTTTGCGTGGCTGATTTTCCTCGTAGAGGACATCGCCGGCCTTGACGTTCAATGTATCTACTTTCTTGGAAAGTTCCTTTAGTTCTGAATCAGTCAAGTCTTTGAACAACTCGATCTCGCCCAAATAATTATCCATTGCAGATGGTTTCATTTTATCTCACCTTCTACTATTTTAAAAAAAACGAATTTACAAAGTTAACACAAAGTATTGATAATCCGTAGGTTTTTTGGGCTAAAATACGGTTAAAAAAACTATAGATTGGAATAAAAACGAGGTTAAAAAAAACCTCGGTCAGCGGCCGGAAATATTCAGAGGATCCGGGCTGCCGGGCTCGCCGGATTTCCTGCCCAATAGCAGGAAAATTCCGCCCGAAGCAAGCCAGATCAGCAAGTCCACAGATTGAACGATGCCCGCCGGGTGCAGCGCATAGACGTAATAGCTGAACAGCATGGCCTGAAGTGCTATCGGAAGTGATGTGTTTCCCCCGGCAAGGGACAGCATGCATATCGGTATGAAGTACCAACTGTGCACTTTGGACGAGAAAAGTATAACGGTCAGGTACAGGGCCGTGGAATGCCTGATGAACCCCTTGTAGTCCTTTGATTTGAACGTCAGCGCGATGGCGCCGATGAGGATCAGTCTCGTCAGGTTCAGATATTTAGGCGCGAGCTCGGCCCAGCGGCTGATTTCAAGCACACTGAAAAGCTTGCGGAAGAAATAGAGCGGCGGGCTGTTGAAGACTGCCTTGTTGCTGTAGTAGGCCTGCCCCTTGGCAAGCACTCTGATGGCCTCGGAATTCATGAAGAACGGTATTGATAAAAGGATAATCGGCAGGGCGCAGACAACGATCGATATTATTCTGCCCTTCCATGATGATTTCAGCTTTAGCACCGGCACGAGCAGCAGGCCCGGCAGCACCTTGATCAGCGCGAGCGCCGAAACAAGCAGGCTCATTATCCTGCGTGAAGAAGGCGAGTCGGAAGCGGAGAATTTTGCGGCCATCCATATCAGAGCCCCGAGCGGGGCTGCTATCAGGCCCTCGTTGTGGCCCTGACCTGCTATTTCCAGCGGGCCGAGCGGGAGGATCGCGTAGGCAAGTGCCGGCACGTAGCCGAGCCCGCGAAGGCGCAGAGCTTTCAGAAGGAAGATGAAGCCAAGCGATTCCGAGGCAAGCAGGATTAATTTCCATATAAACAGCTGCACGCTGAGGCTCTTCGAAACGATAACCGGCAGCGTGTAAGTAAGTATCGTGAGAGGGGGATATATAGCCGGCATTTTCACATTGCCCATATAGCTGAAATACTCACCTTTGTACTTTTCCCATTTTTCAGATGTAGGAGTGCCGGTATATACATTCTCGCCCGCTAAGGTCAGGCTGCCCTGCCAGAGGTAAGTGTAAACGTCGTCGGAGAGCCACGGCCAGGTGGGCAGAGACAATGCCCTGGCAAGAAAGAAAGCGATAAGTACTATTTTCAGGTTAAGGACTGCCTTGCAATTTTTAATCGTGTAGGCAGCAAGGACGATATGGGGAAGAAGAACCGAAAGGAAAACAATGGTGTGCGCTGGATTCCTCTCGCCGGGTATGAGCGGATAGGCCGCGAATAATATTATCGAAAGAATCAGCGGGAGCAATTTCGGCACGCTGCTCAATTTTCCGCGTATATAGGCCAAATCAAAACTCAAACATCGTCTCCATTTTTTGGATATAATTTAACCCTTATATTCTGTTTTTGCAAAAAGTGAACCGGGCCTCTTTATAATTCCTATCCGGAATTACGAATAACATGCCGGCAACGAGAAAATGGCGGCATGGCTGATATATCAGCTGACTTCGGATATAGAAAAAAAACTACGAAAAATTTAGTAGTGCTACGAAAAAATTAGTAGGATGCGCGTCGGTAAAAAACTATATTGCATCCGTATTGATTACTAAGATTTTCGTAGATCTATGAAAGAATTGACAAAAGCTGAGGAACAGGTGATGCAGGTGGTTTGGGAGCTTGGACCGGCACTCGTCAGAGACGTGCTGGACAAGATGCCGAACCCGAAGCCTGCCTACACGACGGTCGCGACCGTGATGAAAGCCCTC
>CAZIHB010000296.1:0-3760 GCA_964538535.1 uncultured Hyphomicrobiales bacterium
AACTCCGATCGGAAGCGTAAGTTTGCTCTTAACATGTCCGAATGGCATCCCTACCATCACCGGCTTGCCAAGCGGCTTAATGATCTGCTCGATAACCTCGGCAATTGTGAAGCCTTTGTTTGGATAAAAAGACTTACGTGCATTTATCGACTTGAACTCGCCGAACAAAAAGCCGTTGCATTGGTCAAACTTGCCGGCAAGGCGCAGCTGTGTCAGCATTTTATCAATTGAATAAGCTTGTTCAGACACTTCTTCGATAAACAAAATCGAATCTTTCGTGTTAATCTCATACTTGGTCCCGAGTGTGCCTGTCAGCATGGATAGATTGCCGCCGACAAGCCGGCCGAGCGCCCTTCCTTTGTTCATTGTGGTTACTTCACTGAATTTGGTTGCTTCGGGGGTAAAAGTATTTGATTCAAACAAAACGCTTTTCAAGCTATCGATGGTAAATTTATCATAGGTGGATGTTCCAACGGGGCCGTGGAATGTAGTTAATCCCGTCTTTGTATATATTGCATTCAAAAGGGCTGTAATATCGCTGAATCCCATGATGATCTTCGGATTTTTCTCTAAGGCCTGATAATTGATCTTGTCAAGAATCCTCATCACACCATAGCCACCCCTTGCGCATATAATCGCTTTTATCTCGGGATCATTGATAAACTCGTTAAATTCGGCCACCCTCTCGTCATCCGGAGCTGAAAGATACCTGTTTGCATTGGTCTGGTTCTTGACGGTGTCGCCGGTTATCGTATCGCAGCCCATTGCTTTGAAAAACTTCAAACCGTTGTTGATGTTCCATGACGAAGCGGGGCTGGCGGGTGCCGTGAAAGCCACCTTATCACCCTTTTTCAGGCCGGGAGGAATAATTCTTCCCGATGCTGCGGGGCGCTTTGGGATGTTCGTCTTTGCAAACTTATCTATTGCAGGATTCATTGCATCCCGGGAATCGTTATTTTCGGCAAGAAGCTTACCTCCCGCGCCGAAAACTGCAACGGTTCCAATCATACCCATGAATTGCCGTCTATTAAACTTCATACCGTTCCAAAAAATGCTAAACCATTGATCCTAACAAATATAGTTATAAATTAACAAATTAAATCCAATAATGCTACTTACAAGTTTTCCACAGTCCTGTTTTTTCCTTTTTTTATCATTAAGAAATTCTTTAAGTTTGAATTCTCATAACAGTTCAATGAGACACTTGTTGAGGAAAGGTGCAGGAGTGGTTGAACTGGCACGCCTGGAAAGCGTGTGTACGGGCAACCGTACCGTGGGTTCGAATCCCACCCTTTCCGCAAGGTTGATATAAACAAATATCATACCAGATTTTAAAGGCTTAAAGCATTCTTTAAGCCTTTTTTTTGGTGTGTGCGGCATCGAAGCCGGGTGCCCCGGGTTTTATTTATTTTTGCAAGTGCTCGTATGCTTCCGACATTATGCCGACGTTCCTGCTCCAGGAGAACTCGTTCATCACGTATTCTCTTGCTTTTCTTCCGAGTGATCGGGCAAGCTCAGGCTCCTTCATCAGCGTAACGATTTCACGGGCATAATCCTCGGCATTGTCAACGATAATTAATCCATTCTCCCGCCCGGCATTTATGCAATCACCTGAAACGGGTGTGGCCACGACAGGCAATTCCATGGCCATTGCCTCGAGGATTTTTATCCTGATCCCCGCACCGACGAAAAGCGGAGCAGCATAAACGTTTGCCCTGCTCAAAAATGGCAGCACTGAATCCACGTATCCCAAAGCATTCACTCCCGAGTTGCTTAATTCCGTCATCCAGCGGGGAGGCTCTTTTCCCAAAAGAGTCCAGTACGCAGACGGAATTTCTTTCCTGACAAGGCAAAGCACGTTGTCGATGAACCATCTCACTGCATCAACATTATGCACCCACTTGTAGGTCGTGGCAAGCACGATTTCATCTATATTCCTCTCTATTCCGGTGTCAGGCACCCATTCATCAAAATTTACACCGGCGCTTGCAAGCACAATACTGGCCCCCGGCGTCATTATTTTTGCCAATTCCACGTCCTGTTGCGTGATGGCGAAGCAGATATCAGCTTTGCCTATCAGTTCACTTTCTTTCTCTCTCAGCAATTCAGCCTGCCTCTTAATATACAGCCGCTTTGGGCTGAATTTTGGCAGGTTGTCGGCATATCTCTGCCAGATCACCCACTCGATATTGTGGAGTCTCAGCCCGACAGGCCTGTTAATTATGCTTTTAGCATATAGCGCCAGGGGCATCATAGCTGTGTGATCAGCGTGAATAGCGTCAAAACTGTTGGCGGCAAGCAGTGTGCGCAGGCTCGACCTCGCTTTTGCCCCGTCGTGCTTGGCCAGGTAAATTGACCTATCCAGCAGGCATGAGGCAGCAATCCTGAGTGGTGTATTTCTCGTGGAATGAAAAATAAATTCCGGGCGGGAATATCTGCCCGGCTCTTCAAGGCTGGAAGGATCGGGCATTCTTTCAGTGAACGAAACAAATGTAACATCATGGCCATGCAAGGAAAGCTCGCGAGTGATGTTCGCGATTGAAATTCTTCCGCCGTCATCTTTCGGATACGGAAAGTGCGGTGCCAGCTGCAGTATCCTCATCAAAAGGTCCTCAAACAAATTTCAATAATACAATTACCAAAATTAGCAGAAAAAATTATTATAATTCTATAAAAAGCCATAATAAGAAATGCTCCTGAGCGGAACGAAATTCGGCGAATCGAACGATATATTGCGCCAGCTGGATTTTTATGGCATATGCCTTACATAAATATCAACTACCCCGCGAACTATTGAGCTGATTTGTTACTATTTTTGTTATTTTGCCGTATATGAATGGTCGGATTTGACGAGAAAATGGGAATGGTAAAAATAATCAGTTATAAATACTATAAATATATAGGAATATCGTCATTCTGCATTTTCCTGGCATTGGTTGTGTCTGCCTGCGGAACCGCACAAAAACAAGAGCAGCACCATACCCTGCCCCCTCTGATGAAGCTCGATGATCTCTCTTTGCAATCCATGGATACTACATTATTGGCACGGGCCGCTCTCGACCAGTTTATCGAAGGCTCGAAGCTTCAAATGCAAGGTAAATATGCTGAATCAATTCTGGAATTTCAGGAAGCTTTGAAATATGATTCTAATGCCACAATTTTATTTGCCATCGGCAAGTCTTACAAGGAAATCAACAAGCTTCCGCAAGCCCAAGAGTATATAGAAAAAGCACTTGCCAGGCAGAAGGATCTGATTCCTGCCCTTGAATTGCTGGTGGAAGTTAACATGACGAGATACCAGCTTGATCAGGCTGTGGCAACGATGGAAGTCCTTGCCGAACTCGAACCCACATTGAGCCGAAGGTTCACCCTCGCCCGGCTTTACGAGTATCAGAGCGTAGATAAGGCAATCAAACTCTACGAGGAGCTTCTGAATAAATTTCCAAACGATATGCCCGTGATGCAAAGGCTTATTATACTTTACAAGCAAAACAAAGAAGAAGAGAATTATAATAAACTATTGAAAAAATACATAAAAGCAAATCCTGACGACATAGAGGCAATTTATAATCTTGTCTTGGACCAAACTTCTGCAAAGAATTACTCGGGAGCTTTCGAAACACTATCCACGGCATTCGAAAACAACAGTGCCGAGTCGCTCACACCTGTTTTCACACTATTGGGAACAGGCCTGGCAAGGGACACGGCCGAGCCTGCCAAAAAATATGTCTCTCGATATTTGAAGATTGTAAATAAGGAC
>CAZIHB010000297.1:0-3751 GCA_964538535.1 uncultured Hyphomicrobiales bacterium
CAGGACAAGCTTTTTCATGCCTTTGGCCTGCAATTCCTGGGCAGCCTGCATCATCTCGCTGTATGTCGTGGCAGCGAACCTGTTCACGACGATAACGCCGATGTCGCTCTTGTCGATCATGAAAGCTGCGTCCACCGTGTAGAGCGGGATAACATCGCGCGTGACATCGAAATGGAGCAGGTCTTTCACGTAGTTGCGCTTGATATCGAGCCCGACTTTCGTACCTTTCGGCCCTTTCAGCAGCTTCGGCACCGAATCTCTCGAAACGCCGACAACGTCGTTTCCGTCCACCTTCACGATTTTATCTCCCGCCGCTATGCCCACTGATTCGCTGGGCCCGCCGGAAATCGGCGCGATGACGGTAATCGTGTCGTTCATTATATCGAACTGCACGCCGATGCCTTCGAAGCTGCCGGAAAAATCTTCTTCCACGCGCTTCATTTCTTCGGCAGAAATATACACCGAGTGCGGATCCAATTCTTCAAGCATGCCGCGGAGCGCCGCTTCTGTCAGTTTCCCCGCGTCAACGTCCTCCACGTAGTTCTTCATGGCCATGTTCAGCACGTAGTCCAGCTTCTTCAGCTGGCTGAGGGCACTATCCCCCGACATCAGGGGCTGGATCATCACGCCCATGAACATGCCTATCCCCAGGAGCGCCGAGCCGTAAACAACTCTTTTACGCATATTTAACCCTTCTATGTAATAAATCAATAATTATCGAATCTGCTATCATCTAAATTAAGAATATTGACCGCATCATCAAAACTATATAGCATAATATTTTAGTAGTGACGTTTTTGATGCATTTTCCCTGCATCGAGTGCCGGGCTTGAATCACTTACAAAAAAAGCTGCCCCGCAGGACAGCTTTTTTGACTCTTTAATCTGCAACATCAGCTTTTCAATGAGTATTCAAGCATGTGGTTAACGACCGCGCTTATTTCGCTCTCGGCGTCCGGCTTATAATCTTTGAGCAAGTCCTCTTCTTCTCTTATCAAAAGCTTGGTTGCAAGACTTTCTATGCTTTCTTTTTCTTTCATCTCTACGGAAGAGCTGACGATATTCATAAACTCGCTGTAGTTCATATTATCCTCCTTCTTGCATTCGGGGGCAAAAAGTAATTCTTTTTCCCGATATATAACGATAAAATGCGGCACGTGTTTCAATTTAATTTTCCTGGGCAATCCTCTTAAAATCACGTTGCCTCTGCTTCCAATCGGGCACCGATTCGCGGGTGCCGGGGAAAAGCAGCTTGAAAAGAACAAAAAGACAGATGCAAACTTATGGATTGTTTTTGATACAATCCCTGATTATTTCATTATTACCGGCACGGCCGAAGACCCGTTCTGAGTGCTAAGCCTTAAATAATACGCGCCGCTGCTTATATTTTCCGGTGCCCATAATAATTCTTCAGCCTTGTCCCGGCCGATACCGTCTCTAACGGTTTGAACCTTCCTGCCCGACTCGTCGATCAATTCAATCGAGTAATCGGAGTGGCCGGGATTGAACCTGATATAGCATCCATCCACCACGGGATTAGGATAAACCTGAAGCTCGCTGCCCGGGGCAGCAATGCTTTCGCCCACGCCGACCTTGCCTGTGGGCGTCAATATCTCAAAATCGTCAACCATAAATCTTGTCACACAATAATCTGAGAAATAGTTTGTGTACTTGTTTTCGGCCACAAAGCTGAATTTGACGTTTGAAAGGCTGTCACCGGGTGCAACGTACTCATCGAGCACGTAAGTCTTTCTTTCCCAATCGGTGCTGTTGCCTGCCATGCTGTCAATCAATCTCCACGTGGCACCGCCGTCAGTGGAGAGGTTAAATCTCATCACGCCGGTCTTCTTGCCGATCATGTTCTGATTCACGCTCCACACCCAGAATCTGACCGCGACTTTGCCGCCGGCGTCGTTCAGGTTGTATTCCGGAGTGGTCAGTGTGGCATCGCCAACCAGGGAAGTCTTCAGAAGTGAATAATCATCCGCATCGATGGAGCCGGTCGAGAAGCAGTACTTGCCATCCGGAGAATGATCTTTTTCCGGCAGGAAGTATGAATAATAGCTGTTCTCGGAGCGGGCGGGCTGAACGCATTCCCAGAAGCCGGCCGTGGCTCTGTCGGTGTTTGCTGCAAGCTCCCAGCCGTTCTCGTTCTCGCATGTTTCAAGATACTTTTTACCATAGCCCAGAAGCAGGTCAAATTCATTCTTTTGCGCGAAATTCCTGTAGAATGCAAGCGCGTTGTCCTTCCTGTCGGTGCCGTCAAAATAGTATCTTATCAAAGCGCAATTCTGCGGGAACGATACATTAGCCGAGAAAACGGAGTCGTCCAGCTGGCTCAATGATACCGACTGATACTGGTTCGAGGGTTCGACGCGGTATTTCATGCTCAGCCTCTTCACGCCCATGTCGATATAGTTCACCGGCTCTGCCACGCACGATATGTTGACTTTCTTCTCGGTGCCGTATTCGGGTATGTCAGCAAGAAGATCGTGCCTGAAGTTGACCTTCACGAGCAGCGCGTCGCCGATTTTATGCTTGTTGAAAGCAGCAGTAATCTCGTTCATGTGCGGAGTCCCGTTGCTGATGTTATTATCATCATCATCAGCCACGAGGAAGGCATGATACCATTCCGCGAAGGAGAGCCCGTCATTCATGTCATCGGGCAGGCTGTACCTTGCGTAGTGGGCCAGGCGCTGAGTTTTTTCAATTCCTATGACCTTGCGCAGGTCCCAAACGGCGCCTGCAAGTATCCTTCCCGTCATGTGCGAGTCGTCGCTCACGCTGTCGGGGTAAGTGCATTTATTATCAAGGTCTCTCTGCATTCCGGGTATCGAGTACCCCTCGACTACAATTCCGATCGTGGGGTCGTGCTGGTCGAGCATAAGGCCTGGCTGCAGGTCAGCGAGTGCCTCGTTGCAGGCCAGATTCATCATCCCCTGCTCCACGCCGCGCCATTTAAAGAACCTGGCGTTGATATTGTGGCCATACTCGTGATAAACAACCATAGGCGCGTTTGCTACCATGAATTGCTCGTTCGATACTCCCGTCAGGTTGACTGTCTCACCATCAGCATAACCATTGGGCGAACCGGAAAAATCGATTATAACCTTCGTCACGTAATCCATCCCCTTGAAGCTCGTGTCGAGCTTGGAAATGTATTCATGCAGGCGGTTTACATAATAGAAGGAATTCCTGACCGCGTAATGCACCTGGGCATCGCTGATCCTGACCGTCGTGTCCTTGCCATCCGAGGGCAGAGTGAAATTATTGGCAATGCTCGTCTGGCCTTTGATCTGCACGTTCACCCACGGGCCGGTATAATCAATCGTTGCCGTTTTGCCGGCCGCGTTGTCGAATGCCACCTGCCCGTCTGTGTCCGTCATTCTTTTTTCGCTTCCAACCTTCACATACATCTCGTCCGATGGCATATCCTCGGTAGCTTCGCCCGCGTGCGTCCTCACGTTGGAAATTACTTTCATGCTCGAATTGCTGTGAATATTGTTGATTCTCCAGATCGGCTCGCCGCTCGAAGCATCAACGAATGATGTATAGAGCCGCCCTTCACCGCTGATCTCGGCCTGCTTCACCAGGTGATACGTCACCCGGCCGTTTGCCGTCACGGGAAGTATCCTGTTCTTTGCGGCCACCATTATCTTGTCCGTGCTTTTCCCGGCAGGAAGCCCCTTTGCCGCGGCCGAAATTACAGCCTCGTCACTGATGGACCCGCTGAGATAAGTTATTCCGTCATA
>CAZIHB010000298.1:0-3747 GCA_964538535.1 uncultured Hyphomicrobiales bacterium
ACGCCCAAAGGGAAAGCTTATTGACACTTTTTGTTTCCGAGGCTGATATGACAGCCACCCCGCCGCCGCGAGAGTGCCCGGCCACAAAAATGCGGCCGTCCCAATCCGAGGCCGCGGGAAGCAGCCCCCGCGATGCATGACCGATCACTGCGCAGGCATCTTCTATCTCGGCCGATACGGTGTTGGATGCAAATACATCACTGTCGTATAGCTCCAGCCCGGGGTCTCTCATGCCGTTCAGGGAGAAATCGAAGGAAAGCGCTATCGCGCCCCTCCTTGCCGCTTCCAGGCAGACATGAGGTATGAACCCCCAGCTTTTCCAGCCCTTGAAGCCGTGCATCATGATGAACACCGGTTTTGGGCCCGGCGAACTGTCTTCACGCAGGTCACAGGATATCTTCCTGCCCCCCGGGGCATTTATCTCAAAATTTACCAATTTCCAGTCTGTTATATTTAACACCGGACAAAATTACCAAAAATATCTCTTAGAATATTATCAGTATAAAGCGGTAAATGATATTTTTTCGGCGTGCCGGGGCGAATCCGGCGGGGATGGGCTGCCCGCCGAGTTTTATAGCATGGGATGGCGGCGGCCGCTGCCGCGGCAGCGGGAAGCTCTTAGCCGCACCGGCTGCAATTCTCCGGATAACATCGTTTTATGCAATTAATGCTTGATTCTGTTGAGCGTTGTTTGTAATTTTTTATTTTCAGCAGATAAGGAAAAGACATGAATTCCCTCGCACGGGCAATTTGCACTGCCTCGGCTGCTTACATCCTCGCGATGAGCGGCGCTTCTGCCGACACCCCGCGCGACTACGCCGTGCCGGTCAAATTATCCATCGACAGCTCCGCGGTGCCGGGGTTTCTGCTATCCTGGCCGGCCGACACGAGCTCGCTCGAGTGGCACGTGTTCAGGAAGGGCGCCGGCAAGCTGAAATTCGGCAGCCCGCTCGTCAAACTGGATTCCGCGGTTACATCCTTTTTCGATTCGAATATCAAAAAAGGGGTGGAGTATGAATACTGCGTGCAGAATTTCGGGAAAAAAGCCGACGCGTGGAGCTACGTCTCGGCCGGGCGGGAGCTTCCTGCTGTTGAGAACCGCGGGAGGGTGCTCGTGCTCGTGGATTCGACAATGGCGGCGCCGCTCGGGGCAGAGATAAGCCGGCTCGAGTCTGATCTCACCGCCGAGGGGTGGCTTGCCAAGGTGATACCTGTGCCCCGTGCCGAGAGCTTTTCAGCGGAGAAGGTCGCGTTCGTCAAGAACATCATACTGAAGGAATTTGCTGATAAAGACAGCGTCAGGGCCATACTGCTGCTTGGCAGGGTGCCGGTGCCATACTCGGGCAATAACGCCATTGACGGGCACGATCCCGACCACATGGGTGCCTGGCCTGCCGATGTTTTTTATGCCGACGTGCATGGGAAGTGGACTGACGTCATGGACTATCCCAAGGTGGCTTCCGAGAGCAGGCAGTATAATTCCGCCGGGGACGGGAAATTCGATAAAAGCTACCTCGACACGGATCCATCAATCTGCCTGGGGCGTGTGGATTTCTATAATATGCCGTGGTTCAGCCTGCCCGAGACTGAATTGCTGAGAAGGTACCTCGGCAAGGATCATGATTTTCGGACAGGGAAAATAAATTATCCCCGCCGAGGGATCATCAGCGATAATTTCGGGATGTACACGAAGGAAGCGTTTGCAGCTTGCGGCTGGATGAATTTCAACGCGCTCTGCGGTATCGACAGCACAACAGCCGGCGATATGCAGAACCTGCTGCCCGGGCAGGAATTCATGTGGGCCTACGGCTGTGGCCCCGGCGACCACTATAGCGCCGCCCATGCCGCTTATGCCAGCGAGTATGCAGAGAAACCCCAGCACGCGCTTTTTCTCATGATTTTTGGCTCTTATCTCGGTGACTGGGACTATCAAAACGATATGCTGAGGGCGGCCATTGCATCTGAACCCTCGGCCTTGATATGCGCCTGGGCGGGAAGGCCCTTCTGGCATTTCCACAGGCTTAACGCTGACGCTACATTCGGAGACTGCACCCTGCTGACCCAAATAAACCAGTACGAGTATCCCTCCACCGGGATCTATGGCAACCGCGAGGTGCATATTGCCCTGATGGGCGACCCCACGCTGACGCAGTACGCGCTGAAGCCTGCCCCTGTCCCCATTCTGAAAGCAGTCGGCAAGGGGCCACTGCAGGGGGTGGAAGTCTCCTGGCCGGACGATGGCAGGAGTTACCACGTTTTCAGGGCCGATAAGCCGGGTGAATTTTTCAGGCGTGTCTCGGATGCGCCCGCAGCGGGAGGCAGCTACTTTGATAAAGATGCACGGCTGGGAATGAATTACTACATGATAAGGCCTCTGAAGCTGATTGAAACACCCACTTCCACCTTCTATAAGCTTGGCCCGGGTGCTGTCGATTCGGTGTTCTATCCCGTGCTGGACGAGGAGGCGGAGCTCTCGGCAAGGATCGCGCCCAACCCGGTGCAATCCTCCGCGAGGGTTATCGTGCATTCACGCTCGGCGGCATTTCTTAAAATTGAGATGTTTAATTCGCGGGGCAGCCTCTTGCTGAAGCGTGAAGAATGGATTGAATCTGGTTACACGATAACGGAGCTGCAGGCGGGCGGCCTGCCAAGCGGGGATTATTTCATACGGCTCCGCACGCCGGAATCCGAAACGACTGAAGTTATGTCCGTCGTGAGGTGATCACGCGGAAGCTGAGATATTGCGGGGTGTTATTATCACGGGCAGGGGAAGTCCTATCATAGAGAACAGCTGATGCCGATCCCTGCCGGGGATGCAAAAAAGGACACGCTCCTGCCGCACGCTTGCGCGGATCCCTTCGCGTTTGCATCGAGTATGGCAAGTGCCGAGGCCGTGCCGATGATGCCTCCCGCGACGACATCGGAAGCCCAGTGCTTGTCCAGCCAGACGCGAGCCCCCGCTGTGGAGGCAGCCGCACCGTAGCACAGGGCATATCCCCACCACTTGTCAACCCTTCGGGCAACCACCGTGGCAAGCGAGAAAACGAGAGAAGAGTGGCCCGACGGCATCGAATTATATTTATTTTGCAGCGAAAAAGGCCTGAAACGCGATTTCCCTTCCCCGAGGTACGGCCGCGAACGCCCGACAGCCATCTTGGCCGCCTGGGTGATGATACCCGAAAAAAGCACCGACTCGGCCATCAGCCTGCCCGTGGTCCTCAGCTCATCGGAGCCGGAAGCGAGCCCGGCGACATATGAGCCGCCAACAAATGAAGCAGCGTAGATCAATTCGCCGAAATTATTGGTAAAATCGAAATAATCATCGAGCGCTCTGGTGTGGCTGCGCCTTGCAGCATCCCGAATATCATTATCGAGTGCATAAGCGGCGCCGATGCCGGCGGAAAAGCACAAGGCCGGGGCGGCCCACGTGGAGCGCGGCGAGGCCATCGAGCAGAATGCCTGCCCCATGTCGGAAAGGCCTGAGCCGACGTCTGACCATAGTACCTCGTGAAGCGGCCGGCATGAAACAGAATCGGGCGAGCCGAAAGCAGCCCCGCCCGATAAAATGATTAGACAGATCAGAATCGATATTTTGATGCTTTTAGAAATTGTCTCGTTTCCCGCCTTTCTTACCGAATTTTTTCGGCTTGCCAAAGCCACCTTTATCTTTCCTGAAGGGCTTATCTCCGAAGTCTTTTCTGAATGGCCTTTCTCCGCCTTCCTTCCTGAAGGGCCTGTCGCCGAAGT
>CAZIHB010000299.1:0-3735 GCA_964538535.1 uncultured Hyphomicrobiales bacterium
CCATAAATCCGGTGAATGCGAGTATATTATTGAAGAAAGGCTTGTACCACACAAACGTCAGCTGCGCGTTGGGGTCCATACCGTGCTCGGCGCGAAAGAGCAGGTCGGTGTTCAGCGTGACGAAACCGAGATCGATCGGGTAGCTGACTCCTCCGAGCCATGCCTGCCCCAGCGGGTAAGGGCCCGATAGGCCGTCGTTATACTGAATCGTGGCCGAAAGCTTTTTATCGAGCACCGGCAAGGCAATATAGCGGGCAATTTCCCAGTACGCGAGCGAGACGCTCTTGTTGCCCGGCTGATTATAATCCATGTCGATAAAGAAATAAGTGGCGCCGTACTCGTCCGGCTTGAACATTTCAATTGTGCTGGTAAAGTACTTCCTGTCCTTTCCTAAATCATAGTGCAGCTGCAGGTTCTGCGCGAAAAGCACAACCGAAGGCAGAAGAAGTATCAAGACGAGGAACAATTTCTTCATTTCAGCTCCCTGATTATGTATAAATCAAGCTATATATGCGATTATTATATCGTTCCGTCGATTTCCCCACATGGACACGACTTTTCTTTTAGAGAGCACAGACGAATAAATACAAATCCAAATATCAAGATTTTTGCCCTTTCCGAAAATTTTCCAGGTAATTCGCAATTTTGCCAAAAAAAATGCCGCGCCTTGGGTGAAGCGGCGCGGCATAAATAATCCTGCAGATTCAATAAATTCCTACGCTGCAACGTCCTCGTCAGCCTTGATCCTGAGCACCCTCTTCACCATCGGAACGAAGCGGGCTTTCACCTTTTCCATCTTTTGATAAACCACCGGCACGAAGACCAGCGTGAGGAACATAGAGCTCAGAAGGCCGCCGATAAGCACCACTGCGAGGCCTGATTTGGCTTCGCCGCCGGCGGCAGTTGAAATTGCAATCGGGAACATGGCGAACACCATCGCGAATGTTGTCATCAATATAGGCCTAAGCCTCGTCTGTCCTGCCTCGATAAGCGCGTCGAAAACGCCCATCCCGCCCTCAAGGCGCATCTGGTTAGTTCGGTCAACGAGCAAAATTGCATTTTTGGCTACAAGTCCGATGAGCATTATCAATCCAAGTATCGAATACATCGAGATTGATTTCATCGTCAGTGCCAGGCCGAAGAGCGCGCCCACCACTGCCACCGGGATCGAGAAAAGCACGACGAAAGGATAGACGAACGAATCATAGAGCGCCACCATGATCATGTAAACAAACAGGATGCCTGCTGCAAGAGCAAGCAGCATGCTCGTGAAGGTCTCGCCCATGCTCTTCTGCACACCCGTCATGCTGAATGTTACGTCACCGGGCATCTTGACGTACTTCATTTTTTTCATAATATCCGAGGCAACATCGCCGCTCGTCCGGCCGAACACTTGCGAATTCACGGTGATGGAACCGATCCTGTTCTGCCTTTCAAGCTTCGTCGGCCCGACTGACTGAACAATATCCGCGAATTGCTTCAGCTGAATCTGCTGCCCCTTGTTGTTCAAGAAGGTAAGATTTCCCACTGTTTCAGGATCCGACCTGTCGAATTTGTCCAATTGTATCCTGATATCGTATTCATCGATACCATCGCGGAACTTGGCGTCATCATTGCCTGTTAGTGCAATCATCATGTTCTGGCCCACGTCGCCGATCGTCAGGCCATACATTCCAAGCTTTTTCCTGTCAATCTCTATTCTCAGCTCCGGCTTGCCATCCTCGGAGGACAGCCTGACATCGGAAGTGCCTTCAATGGAGCTGACAACATCGGCAACCTTATTTGCCCCCTCGATCACATTTTCATATTTCGTACCCGAGACAAGTATCTGAATCGGTGTCTGGGCAGTTGTTCCCATCATGCTAACCTGCCCAACTTTTACCTTCACGCCGGGAAGGCTATATAACTTCTTTTTAATTATCTGGCCAACCACTTCAGATCTCTCTTTGCGGTCCTTCCTGTCCACCAGCGTCACGATCATTTCAGCCGAGTTATTCGAATAGGATCCGATAATACCGGAACTCGTCGTGCCAACGCTTGTCAGCACCTTTTTAACCTGGGGCATCCCGGCAAGCGTTTTCTCGACCTGCTTTGTCACCTGGTTCGTATATTCAAGCGAAGCACCGGGTTCAGTCTCGAGTGACACTGTCAGCTCGCCACGGTCAACTTCAGGCATGAATTCAGTGCCGATGAAGCCCGTGGGCAAAAGAGCCATCGATGAAACCAGCGCAAGAACAACTATCAGGGTCACCTTGCCGCCATTCTTAAGGCTCCATGCCAATATCAGCTTATATGTGGCCACAAGTTTCTCGAAGAATTTCTCAAACCACAAGCTAAACCTGCCGAGAAGCGAGTCCTTGCTGAAGCTCTCGAGTTTTGAGAATCTTGAGGCCAGCATCGGCGTCACGGTGAACGACACGAACAAGCTCATCAGAGTTGAGAATACTACAACGAGAGCGTACTGCCTGAGCACGTTGCCCACTATTCCCGTGATCAACGCGAGCGGGACGAACACAACGACGTCAACGAGGGTGATCGAGATAGCTGCGAACCCGATCTCATTGCGCCCCTTGAGCGCTGCTTCGCGTTTCTTTTGCCCCATCTCGAGATGCCTGTGGATATTCTCGAGCACAACGATTGAATCGTCCACGAGAATACCTATCACAAGGGACATCGCGAGAAGGCTCATCAGGTTAAGCGAGAAATCGAAAATATACATGGCAAAAAAAGTTGAAACCAGAGAGCATGGAATGGCTACCATAACAATCAGCGAATTCCTGATGCTGTGCAGGAAAATCAGCATGATAAGGGCAACGAGGATGATAGCAAGCAGCAAGTCCTCTTTAACGGCGTTTGCCGAATCCATGGTAAACGTGGAGCCATCCTGCGCTATATCGAATTTTAGATTGAATTTCGCGTAATCCTTTTCGATAACAGCCAATTCCTTTCTCACGTTCTTGCTTACTTCAACTGTGTTGCCGTCATTTTGCTTCTGAACGAGTATGCCGACGGTCGGTGTGCCGTTCAGACGGTATATATTTGTCATTTCCTTCACGCCGTCTTCAATTTCCGCAATATCGCCGAGGCGGATTTCCCCTCCGAGGCTTGAACGCCCGATGGGAATGTTTGTCATTTCTTCAATGCTCTTGAACTTTCCGGCCACCCTGACAACATATTGGTTGTCCGGCTGCTTTATGTTGCCCGCGGGAATGTCAATGTTGGCGGCTTTGATCGCCATAGTCACACCGGAAAGGCTGAGGCCGTAACTTCTGATTTTCTCGGGGTCGATATTGACTTTAATTTCGCGCTCTTCGCCGCCCTGGATATAGACAGCACCGACGCCCTGAATCTTGGATAGTCTCGGCTTAATTTTATCGGTTGTGAATTGTGTCAGCTCCTTCGACGACATATTTGATTTAACTGCCATCCTCAGCACCGGTATCTCGTCGAAAGCCAGTTTTTGTATCACCGGTTCCTTAGCGGATTCAGGCAAGTTATTTTTCACCTGATTTACCTTTCTCTGAGCATCCTGCAGGGCAAGATCAATGTTAACGTTCATCTTGAACTCAACCCTGATGAAAGACATTCCTTCCATCGATGTTGAATACACGTTATCGACTCCGTCAATGCCGGTCACGGCATCTTCAATCACTTTGGAAATTGATGTTTCAACCTCGTGGGGTGCCGCACCCGGGTAAACTGTCTGTATAATAAGCATCGGTGCTGTCATCTTCG
>CAZIHB010000300.1:0-3729 GCA_964538535.1 uncultured Hyphomicrobiales bacterium
CCGACCTGAATTTCATATATTCCAGGCTGGAGATGGAAGCCGACTTCGTGCAGGTGGCGCCATCCTCGGAAATCGTGGTTGTGGTGTCGTTCGACGTCAATATAGGTGTGCACACCTACCTCATGAATCTGTGCTTCCCGACTTTCGCCCTTGAAGAAGTGCTTGCCAAGCTGAACAGGCAGCAGGTGACAACCTCGGCCGTCAGGCAGAGCAACAAGCGGATGAAAGAAAACATGCAGTTGATAAACCAGCAGATCTCGACAACATACCTGCCCGTTATTGCCGAACTCGGCAAAACGGCACTGACCGTGGGAGACATCATGGATCTGAAGGAAGGTGACGTGATCAGGCTGAACAAGCGAGTGAACGAGGAGATAGAAGTATTGATAGCCGGCAAGCGCAAGCTGGCAGCCCGGCCGGGCAGCGTGGAGGGCAAGAAAGCCATCAGGATAGTGCGCCCGCTCACAGACGATGATTTATTTGAAGAAGATCTAACTTACAAAAGTAAGGATTAAGAATTGCCATGACTCAGGAAGAAATTGATGCCTTAATTTCCGGCGGTGCGCTTGACGAGGATATAAGCGAGGATCTGCTGACAGGCGAGGAGAGCCGCCCGGAGCAGCAGGCCGGCGCGGCGAAGGCCGAGTATTCCGGCGAGGGGACAATATTTTCCCCGCTCGATCCGAAGCTGGAGCTGCTCTATGACCTTCAGCTGCCCGTCTCGATCGAATTGGGAAGGACGAACATGCTTATCCGCGAAATACTCAGGCTGGGCAGGGGGTCGGTTATTGAGTTCGACAAGCTGGTAAGCGAGCCCGTGGACGTGCTGATCAACGGCAAGAAGGTGGCCGAGGGCGAAGTGGTGGTTATAGACAAGCATTTCGGCATCAGGATCACCACTCTCGTTGACCCCAGCGACAGGCTGCGGGGCATTAAAAGGTAATAGTTAGAATAATCCGGCAGAACAGATCATGATTGACGGCCTTGTATTGAAAGCATTCGGCACGCTGCTCGCTGCGGTGGGCGCGATAGCACTGATTTTATTTTTCCTGAAAAAATATGCTGCAGGGCACAAGAGCGGCGTGAACGGCCCGGGCCTGAAGGTGGTCGGGAAGCTGTCGCTCCAGCCCAAGAATCAGATTTTTATCGTCGAGGCAGGCAGCCGCACGCTGCTGATCGGCGTCAGCGAGAAAGGCATCACGCTGCTGGCCGACCTGACGAAAGACCGGCAGCGAAGGGCCGAGCTTGAGAACCTTGCAGACGAGGCCGCGAGGAAAATCATGAGCGCCGGGGCCAACCCCAAAAGCGAGAAAGAGCTGCGCGACGCTTTGTCGTTCAAATCATTTCTGAAATCGGCCTTTACGGGCAGCAAAAATTAATGCCACGAGCTAAATATTTTTTTTAAATCGGATTAAAAATATACAAAATCCGATCTATATTCACTATTTTTGTACGGCTTGAATTTAGTTAAATTGAATGTAATAAAGTAATAAATAAAAAGCAGTTTCATGGCAGTTTTCCGATTATTTTCGAACGATGTGGCAATAGATCTGGGTACGGCAAACACGCTGATCTGGATGATCAATAAGGGCATAGTGCTGAATGAGCCTTCAATTGTGGCCTTCGACCGCAACACGAAGCATATCATTGCAATCGGCCACGAGGCACAGTCGATGGTGGGCAAAACTCATAAGGATATCAAAGTGATCCGCCCGATGAGGGACGGAGTGATCGCTGATTTTGAAATAGCCGAAGGTATGCTCAGGGCATTAATAAGAAAAGTATCCATGAGCTGGCAGCCCGCGAGGCGAGTTGTCGTGTGCGTGCCGAGCGGCATCACCGAGGTTGAGAAGAGAGCTGTCAGGGATTCCTGCGAGCACGCCGGCGCAAAAGAAGTTCATCTTATAGCCGAGCCGATGGCCGGAGCCATAGGCATCGGACTAAACGTGCACGAGCCGGTCGGCAACATGATCGTTGATATAGGCGGCGGCACGAGCGAGATAGCCGTTATAGCGCTGTCAGGCATAGTCAGCGATGAGTCGATCAGGGTGGCCGGCGACAGCATGACGAGCAGCATAGTTCAGTACTTCAGGCGCCAGCATAACATATTGATAGGCGACCGCACGGCAGAAATGATCAAGTGCAACGTCGGCTCGGCCGTCGTGCTGAAGGACGAGATAGAGATCGAGGTGAAGGGCCGCGACCTGATCTCGGGCATTCCGAAAATGATCAGGGTGAGCTCGGCCGATATTCGTGAAGCGCTGGCAGACGCAGTCAACGAGATAGTTACAGCGGTGCTCAGCCTTCTGGAAAGGACTCCGCCCGAGCTTTCAGCCGATATTTTCGACCGCGGCATAATGCTGACGGGTGGCGGCGCGCTGCTGAAAGGGCTTGACGAGCGGCTGCGCAGGGAGACAAGCCTGCCCGTTCACGTGGCCGAGGATCCGCTCACGGCGGTTGTGCGCGGCACGGGAAAAGTGCTCGAGCACCTGAACGAATATTCCTCGGTGCTGATAAAGAGCACGAGATACTAAGAAACAAGAACGATTTGAAATAATATAAAAAACACGGGTTTAAAAAAATTTTATTTGGCGGGCCCGTGTTTTATTTTTGTATGGGGCAGGTTGCCTAAATAAGATTCGGAGTGGTAAATTGATCAAGGCGCCGGAATGTATCAGTCTCTAATAAATTTTATAATCCGCTTCAAAGAATATATTTCACTCGTGGCCATGGTGATGATCAGCCTTTCGTTGATTTCACTGGGCGACGTGTCGAAAATCGGCGGTTTCAGGACAGTTGTCATCGGCGCATTCGGCTGGTTCGAGGAAGCCTTCGCGTGGATACCCAACCCGGCAGCATTGAAGAACGAGAACCGCGCGCTGAGGGAGCTGAACCTCGAACAGTCGGTCGAGCTCGCCAAGACGAGGGCCGCGATGATAGAGAATGCAAAGCTGAGGCAGATGCTCAATTTCAAAGAGAAGAATCCCGAGCCGCTCGTCGGCGCTGAAGTGACCGGCAAAGCCACGGTGCAGCTGCGCAATTATATAACGGTGGACCGCGGGTATAATGCCGGCATACAGCCTGGAATGACAGTCAGGACGGACGCCGGGCTGGTCGGAGTCGTGCTTGGCACGGCCTCTGATTATTCCCTCGTGGAGCTGATCACGAACAGGAACGTGAAAGTGGCGGCCAAGCTCGAAAGAACTCTCGCCAATGGCATTGTAGTATGGGAAGGCGGGCAGAACCTGCTGCTGAAGAACATCCCTACATCATTCGACGTGAAGAAAGGCGATGTGGTGGTGACTTCGGAGTTCAGCAACAAGTACCCCTCGAATGTGCCCATCGGCACTGTGAGCAAAATCGAGCGCGACCCCGGGTCGCTCTTCTTCAAGGTGACAGTGGCACCGTTCGCTTCAATCGCCTCGCTCGAGCAGGTCTTCATCGTGCAGAGCGTGCCCAATCCCGAGAAGAACGCACTGCTTTTTGATATTGAAAAACGCTTAATGCTAAGAAAAAAGAAATAGCGGTAAATGGAATGAAACTGGTATTTGAAAATCCCGCAAAAAAATCCAAAGCCCTGAAATATGTAATATATACATTGATAGCGCTGGCTCTGACTTTTTTTCAGATCAGCGTTGTCGGCCTGATCGATATCGGCGGGGTCACCCCCGATCTGCTTCTGATCTTCTGCGTCTGGATAGCCCTTTGCTAGGGGCAGTTCGAGGCAGT
>CAZIHB010000301.1:0-3719 GCA_964538535.1 uncultured Hyphomicrobiales bacterium
TCCAAGGCAATTGCTGACGCACTAGTTAGAGGAGCTTGGTAAGTAATTAACATAGCAAGACTGAAATATTACGGCGCAATATTATTGCATTCCCCCCCTATTTCACCGCGTTAACAATCAATACGCCGGCTATGCCCAGCAAACAGTAATAGACATACCTGGAAAACTTGTCCGCGGGAATCCGCTCCTTCACCCAATTGCCGAGAAGAAGTGCCGCCACGAACGCCGGAACGCTCCACCCGAGGCAGACAAATACTTTGATCGAGTAGTTTCCGGCAACGGCATGGCCAATGATTATAAAGAGATTCGTCGGCAGGAAGACGCCCTGCAGAGTAGATCTGAATTCCAGCGAATCCCAGCGCCGCGCCGCGCCATACACGATAATCGGCGGACCGTTGGTATTGTAAGCTCCACCGAGAATACCGGATAAAAGACCGAAAATGGGAGCCCACCTGTCATTTTTAAGGTGAATCACCGAGGGGTTCAGCAGCCGGAACGCGGCAAAGGCCATAATAATTAAAGCCAGGACAATTTTAATCAGATTCTCGTTCGCTCCGCCCATGTAGTAAATACCTATCGGTATCCCGATCGCCGTGAAAAATATCAGGCGCTTTATCCCTTTTAAGCTGAATTTTTCCCTGTCCTTCCAGATTATTGCCACGCACGATGCGAAAGAAATCACAGCCAGGAACGGCGCCGCCGTCTTTATGCCGAGAAGAATCGTCAGGAATGGCATTGCTATCATCGAATCTCCGAAGCCGAAAACCGTCCTGATGAGAAAAGCCACGAACAGCACCAAGCAAAGTGCAGAAATCAGAAAAAGCACAATATCACCTTAAAATCGAGCTAAAACCATACAAAAATACAACATGTAAACAGATAATTACACCTTGAAATAAAAGATTTTATGAAATCAAATAATAATCTCTTATCTTTGCGACTGGAGAATTATCAGGTCGCCCTATTGGCGGTTATTTTAATTTATTGGAGTGTACGATCATGAAGAGAGCTCACATATTCAATGCCGGCCCCGGTATATTGCCGGTTCCCGTGCTCGAAGAAACAAAAGACGCTGTTCTTGATTATATGGGTCTCGGCCTTTCCATCATGGAAATGAGCCACAGATCTAAAGAATACGATACCGTTATCAAAGAAGCTCAGGCTGACTGCCTTAAAATAATGGGACTTTCCCCCGCTGACTATACCGTTTTGTTCCTTGGCGGCGGCGCCAGCCTGCAATTCCATATGGTTCCGGTGAACTTCCTTAAGAATAAGGCAAGCTACATCAACACGGGCACATGGGCCACTAATGCCATCAAAGAAGCTAAATTCGTCGGTGAGACTATCGTTGTTGCTTCAAGCGAAGATTCAAAGTTTAACTTTATCCCGAAGGGCTTCAAAGTCGATCAGGATTCCGACTATTTCCATTATACAACTAACAACACGATCTATGGCACGGAATGGAAGAACGTGCCCGAGGTTGGCAACGTTCCGCTCGTTGCGGATATGTCAAGCGACCTTTTCTCGCGCGAACTGCCTTTCGACCGCTTCAGCCTGATCTATGGCGGTGCTCAGAAGAACATCGGCCCCGCGGGCGTGACCATGGTTGTTATTAAGAAAGAATTCCTCGAGAAGGCAAACACGCACGTGGCCACTATGCTGAAATACAAGACCCATGCCGACAAAGATTCACTCTATAACACACCGCCCTGCCTGCCCATCTACGTGGTGCACCGCGTGTTCAAGTGGATCCTCAACCAGGGTGGTATTCCTGCAGTGCAGGCCGTCAACGAGAAAAAAGCCGGGCTGATCTATAACACTATCGACGGTTCGGATGGTTTCTACAGGGGTGCAGTGGCCAACAAGGAAGACCGTTCACTCATGAACATCACTTTCAACCTGCTGACTCCCGAGCTCGAAGCCAAGTTCATCGACGAAGCAAAGAAACTCAACATGATCGGCCTGAAGGGTCATCGTTCAGTCGGCGGCGTCAGGGCTTCCACTTATAATGCATGTCCGGTCGAGTCATGCGAGGCACTTGCCAAATTTATGGAAGAATTCCGCAAAGCCAACAAATAAGCTGATTTTTATCATCGCAGAGGCTGTCCGGATATTCCGTACAGCCTTTTTTTATTTTCGATTTTTATTTTTTTATGGCAAAAAGCAATAGTTTCAATGGCAGCTAAAACAACCTACACGTATAAAACCATTTGGGGCATCGCATGGCCGCTCGTTATCGGCAATATGGCCCAGAACCTTATCACAACAGTTGACACCATGTTCCTGAGCCGCCTCGGGGAAGTGGCGGCCGGGGCCTCGGCCATCGCGGGATTGATGTATTTCGTTATTGTCGTCGGCCTGATGGGCTTTGCAAACGGCTTGCAGATCATCATGGCACGCAGGTTCGGCGAGCAGAGAAACTACGCCGTCGGCAAGGCATTCTTCCACGCGCTTTGTTTCGTTGTGCCGTTTATCACCATTGCTTTCTATCTTCTTTACGGCCACACGCATACCATACTCAGCCTGTATATCAGGTCGGAGGCAATCAGGTCGGCCTCGGTCGAATTCCTCCGGTTCAGGCTGTGGGGCCTGTTTTTCGTGATGTTCACCTTTCTGATACGCAGCTTCCTGATCGGCATAGGCGAAACAAAGCTCATAACGGTTTCCACCATAATCATGAGCATCGCCAATATAATTCTCGCCTACGGATTTATTTTCGGCGGGCTCGGTTTTCCTGCCTGGGGCATCGGCGGGGCGGCATTTGCCAACGTCATTGCCGAAGGCATAGGGCTGGCCTGCTACATCTTCTACTTGCTGCAGAAAGGGACGCACAAGCAGTTTGCACTGCTCTCGCGCAGGAAATTCAGCATGAGCGAGATGAACTACATACTCAAAATTTCGCTCCCGCTGATGGTGCAGGCCTTTTTCTCGGTTCTGGTGTGGTACGTCTTCTTCATATTCGTGGAGAAAATGGGCCAGCACGAGCTCGCCGTCAGCAACATCGTGCGAAGCCTCTACGGGATACTGATGATACCGGTATTCTCGATGGGCAGCGCCGTGAACAGCCTTGTCAGCCGCTCCATCGGCGAGGGCCACAAAGCCATGTGCCTGCCGATCGTGCACAAAACCTTCCGCCTGAGCGCTATGCTGGTGCTTATAATCACCCTGCCAGTTTTCGTATTCGGCAGGGACCTGCTCTCGCTTTACACTAACGACCCGCGCCTTCTCACGGACTCTCTCACCCTGCTGCGCGTCATCTCGTTCGCGGCCCTCGGCTTCTCGTTCGCCATTGTGGTGTTCAACGGCGTGGCGGGGCTCGGCAAGACGATGCTCGCCCTCATATTCGAGAGCTCCGTGCTCGTTGTCTATCTTTTCTATTCCTACGCGGCGGCAATTCCCCTGCGCCTTTCCATCGAGTGGGTGTGGCTCTCGGAATATATATACGCCATCCTTCTCGGCGCCGTCTCCTACGGCTATCTTGTGTGGTGGACGGGGAGGAGGAAGAAAACTCAATCCAAAGGAATTAGCAGCTAATTCCCCCGCTTGAATAGCAGGGGGATATCTGTAAATAACCTGAAAAACCAATGCTTTAAATATTTATACAATATCTATCGCAATGCTTAAAATGGTTTTTTATTCTATCGTCCAAGATGTGGATAGGCTCTATATTAGCCCCCTAAATAATTGTACTAAATTGCAACAAATTTAGGGAGCAGAAA
>CAZIHB010000302.1:0-3719 GCA_964538535.1 uncultured Hyphomicrobiales bacterium
GTTGTTCCTGTATGTCTTTCCATCCGTGAATGTGCCTCTCGAGGGACTCGTAATTTTTTCGATCTGAGAGTAGTGCGTGTTCGTCAGGAACCCGATGCTTGCGCCGGCGTGAGCGAAAAGTGCCCCGCTGATCCTGTAGGCTGCCATGGGTTCGACTGCCAGCAGCCCGATTTGCGCCTTTGCCGTGTGCTCAAAAATGATCGAGCTTTCTTTCCCGTCGAGAATGATTGTCTCCTGCTCGTCCCTCTTGAGAGTTCCGCTATGGTAAATATAACCGGCGCGGAGATTCAACTGCCATGTGTAGTTGATCGGAAGATCGAACAACCCGCCGATCTCGAATCCCGTGCCATCACCACCGTCAAATTTCGGGCAGCAGCTCGGCACTCCGGGAAATGCCCTGAAATCCGCGTTGTAGAAGTCATAATTGAATGCTGCAAATGCGCCGTACTTGGGTTTCAATTCGTTGGAATCAGCGGCGAGCTCCGTCCGCGTTTCCTCCTCAAGTGGATCAGTTTGCAGCGATTTAGCATTGGAGAGCATTGCCAGAAGGGCTGCGGTGAATACAAAGTACTTTTTTAATGCCATCATATAACCCGGTATTTTTACTTCCTCAAAATATAGAATCAATAAACAAAATCCGTACCACACAAAAAGAACTATGCAAAATAAAGATTTATCGGTATTTGCTGAAATACTTTTGCATTGAATTAATAAATGGGTTTTGATTATATTTACAATTTTGTAAAAGTATTATCCATTCAAGAGGACAAACGATGTTAAAGCAATGCATAGTTACGCTTGCAGCAGCGGGAATATTGGCAGGCCCGGCAATCGAATCTACTTATGCCCAGAAGGACAGGAGGGACAAGGGAGAGTTCGTCGTGCCCAAAAACGCGTTTTGGGACAATATCAAGGAAAGCACGGAGAAATTTGATACTCCGAAAAAGCAGGAAAACAAAGCCTTCAAGCTTGATTTTTCAAACATTGACGCGCCGAAATCAAAGGACGAGTTCAAGAGCGAGTGGCATAATGCACCGATTTCGCAGGGCTGGACGGGCACCTGCTGGTGCTTCTCTACCACTTCTTACATGGAGAGCGAGATTGCACGGCTGACGGGCAAAAAATTGAAAATTTCGGAACTGCATTCTGTTTACTGGGAATATGTAGAAAAGGCAAAGAGATTCATACGCGAGCGCGGGAACTCCAACTTTGCCGAGGGCGGCGAGACTAACGGCCTGATCAGAATCTGGAAAGAATACGGCTGCGTGCCGGCTGAGGCATACACAGGCCTTCCCGGCGGACGCGAGTTCCATTCCCACGAGAAAATGGCCGCGGAAATGAACGCATTCCTGCAGTCGCTCAAGCAGAACAACAATTGGAACGAAGAGATGGCGATATCGACCATCAAGTCGATTCTGAATCATTATATCGGTGAGCCGCCGGCAGAGTTTGACTATAACGGTAGAAAATACACGCCGAAGTCCTTCCTTGAGAAGGAAATAGGCATAAGCATGGATGATTATGTCGATATTATGTCGCTAAAGCAATTCGATTACTGGACGAAAGCCGAATATCCCGCGGCCGATAACTGGTGGCATTCGGCCGAGTATTACAACGTGCCTCTCGATGAATTCATGTCGTGCCTGAAGGATATACAGTGGCAATCGGCGGCGATGTGTCAGAAGCAGGGTATGACGGGAGAGCAGGCCTGGGAGTGGTGCCTTCATTCGATATACCATCATCTTATATTGACGAGAACGCGCGCCAGTTCAGGTTCAGCAATGGCACAACCGGTGACGACCACGCGATACATCTTTGCGGATACAAGGAGCAGAACGGCCAGACATGGTACTTGATAAAAGACTCCGGAAGCGGCTCGAGGAACAACGAAAAGCATCCTGGATACTATTTTTACAGCGAGGACTACGTGAAATTGAAAATGATGTCCTTCACGATACATAAGTCAGCAGTTCAGGATCTGCTGAAGAAATTCGGCAGATAAAAAAATAAAGGCCGGCTTGAATGAGCCGGCCTTTTATTTCTTAGTCTTTCATCAGCTTTTTGTACCTGATCCTGTGCGGGTTGATATCTCCGAGCCTCTGTTTGCGGTTTTCCATGTAGTCGGAGTATGAGCCCTCGAAAAATACTACTTCGGAATTGCCCTCGAAGGCGAGAATATGCGTGGCAACCCTGTCAAGGAACCAACGGTCGTGCGAAATTATCACGGCGCAGCCGGCGAAGTCCAGAATAGCTTCCTCGAGAGCCCGGAGCGTGTTAACGTCGATGTCGTTGGTCGGCTCGTCAAGCAGCAGCACGTTAGCTTCTTCCTTGAGCGTCATGGCCAGGTGGAGCCTGTTGCGTTCGCCGCCCGAGAGTATGCCGCATTTTTTCTGCTGATCTGCCCCGCTGAAATTGAATCGTGCCACGTAGGCACGGGAATTAATATTCCTGCCGCCAAGAACAATATTGTCAAGCCCGCCGGAAACTACTTCCCAGACAGTCTTTTCGGGATCGATGGAGGCGTGCTGCTGATCGACATACCCGACCCGAACCGTCTCCCCGGTTTTGAAACTGCCCGAATCAGTCTGTTCGAGCGCCATAATCAACCTGAACAATGTTGTCTTTCCGGCACCGTTGGGGCCGATAATACCGACGATTCCCGCCGGGGGAAGTGTGAAGCTGAGATTCTCGAAAAGCAGTTTGTCGCCGAAGGCTTTTGATATATTGTCGGCAGTGATAACTTCATTGCCAAGGCGCGGGCCGTTCGGAATGAAAATCTCGAGTTTTTCTTCTTTTTCTTTCACGTCCTCGTTCATCATGTTGTCGTAGGCATTCAGCCTGGCTTTTGCTTTTGCATGGCGGCCTCTCGGGGACATACGTACCCATTCCAGCTCGCGTTCAAGGGTTTTCCTGCGCTTGTCCTCCACTCTTCCTTCCAGCTCAAGCCGCTTGGATTTTTGTTCAAGCCACGAAGAATAATTCCCTTTCCATGGTATGCCTTCGCCACGGTCGAGCTCGAGTATCCATCCTGCAACGTTATCGAGGAAGTACCTGTCGTGAGTGACTGCAATGACGGTGCCTTTATATTGCTGAAGGTGCTGCTCGAGCCATTGCACTGATTCTGCATCCAGGTGGTTCGTCGGCTCGTCGAGCAGCAGGATGTCGGGCTCCTGAAGGAGCAGACGGCAGAGAGCAACCCTCCTGCGCTCACCGCCGGAAAGATTGCCGATAAGTGCATCGCCCGCCGGGCACCTCAGGGCAGCCATGGCACGTTCAAGCTTGTTGTCGAGCTCCCAGCCGTTATGTTTCTCAATTTCATCCGTCAGCCATCCCTGGCGCTCCATAAGCTTATTCATCTCGTCGTCTTCCATCGGCTCGGCAAAGCGCGCGCTTACCTCGTCGTATTCCTTCAGAAGATCGACAATTTCCTGGGTGCCCTGCTTCACTATGTCAATCACAGTCAGGCTGTTGTCCAGTTCCGGCTCCTGTGGCAGATAGCCGACCGAATACCCGGGGGAAAATGTGACTTCGCCGTTATAGGAAGGCTCCAGTCCGGCTATTATCTTCAGAAGCGTGGATTTGCCCGAACCGTTCAGGCCGATGATTCCGATTTTCGCGCCATAGAAAAAAGATAGGTAGATATCTTTCAGCACCTGCTTATGCGGTGGAAAAATCTTGCTTACTCCTATCATGGAAAAGATTATTTTTTTATCGTCAGC